>DATCFQ010000637.1:0-3334 GCA_036509495.1 Caulobacteraceae bacterium | reverse complement strand
CGCCAGCAGGAACAGGCCGCCGGCGCCGGCGGCGCCGATCCAGGGATTGGCCAGCAGGGCGGCCGCGCCTTGCGAGTTCCGGGCCGAGAACAGGTCGCCCAGCCGCCCGGCCGCCGCCTGCAACGCGCCGTCGGCGCCGCCGAACTGAGGTCTCTTGGAAAACATTGCGCAAACGTCCGGGCCTGGGGCCCAGGCTCGGCATTCATGGTTAACAAAGCGCCAACCGCGGCCGTTTCGCCGAGGTCTATTTGTGCGCGGGCGGGGCGGCCTCCGGCTTGACCTTCACCGGCTCGGTCGGAGCCGCATCGACGCCGGCCTTGGCCGCCCCCTTGGGCGCGGAGGCGTCGGCGACCACGGCCACCGCGGGCTTGCGCTGCAGCAGCAGGGTCTTCAGCGATCCGGCCTTCAAGAGGTCGAGACCGCGGGTCAGCTGGTAGTCGCCGGCCTTGATGTCGAAGTTCGGCGGCGGCGCCTCGGCCGGGGCGTGCGGCGCGACCCGCACCTTGCCCTCGTCGGCGTTGAGGGCGTTGTGGAAGCTGGCCTCGGAGAACTGGAACGACTTGTTGGCGATCTGCTCGGCCTGTTCCTTGGATTCCGCGACCTCGAGGTCGGGAGTGATGCCGGTCCGCTGGATCGAGCGGCCCGAGGGCGTGTAGTAGCGCGCCGTGGTCAGCTTCAGGGCGCCGTCCTCGCCGCCCCTGAGCGGGATCACCGACTGCACCGAGCCCTTGCCGAAGCTGGTCAGGCCCACCAGCTCGGCCCGGTGGCGATCCTGCAGGGCGCCGGAGACGATCTCGGCGGCCGAGGCGGTGCTGGAATTGATCAGCACCACGATGGGCAAGCCGTGGGTCAGGTCGCCGGGCTTGGCGTTGTAGCGTTCGATGTCCTGGGCGTCGCGGCCGCGCTGGGAGACCACCTCGCCGCCGTCGAGGAACACGTCCGACACGGCCACGGCCTGGTCGAGCAGGCCGCCGGGATTGTTGCGCAGATCGAGCACCAGCCCCTTCATGTGCGGGGCCTTGGTCTCCAGCGACTTGACCGCATCGATCGTCTCTTCGCCGGTCTTCTCGTTGAACGAGGAGATGCGCAGATAGCCGTAGTCGCCTTCCATGTGCGACTTCACCGACTTCACCGAGATCACCTCGCGGGTCAGCTTGACGTCGAACGGCTCCTTCTTGTCCCTCGAGATGGTGAGGGTGATGGATTGGCCGACGTCGCCGCGCATCTGCTTGACCGCCTGGTCGAGCGGCAGGCCCAGCACGCTCTGGCCGTCGATGGCGGTGATGTAGTCGCCGCCCTTGACCCCCGCCCGCGCCGCCGGGGTGTCGTCCATCGGCGAGATCACCTTGACCACACCGTCCTCGGAGGTGACCTCCAGCCCCAGCCCGCCGTACTCGCCGCGGGTCTGGTCGCGCATGTCCTTGTAGTCGTCGGCGTTCAGATAGTTGGAGTGGGGGTCGAGCGAGGTCAGCATGCCGTCGATGGCGGACTGGATCAGCTTCTTGTCGTCCACGGAAGTGACGTACTGGTTGTCGACGGTGGTCAGCACGTCCCCGAACAGCTCGAGCATGTGATAGGTCTCGGGCTTGGCCGAGGCCGTCGCGTGGGCCGTCTGATTGACGAACGCCATGCTCCCGGCGCCGAGGATGAAGGCGCTGGCGCCGACGAGGAGGTACTTGCGCATCATCAACTCGCTCTGGGCAGGGTTTGAGTCATTTCGGAGACGCCAGCACCCAGGTCAACCCCGGCCTGTCGTCGCAGCCCGGAACCAGCGGGCCGGATCGGTGGGCGCGCCGTCCTTGCGGACCTCCAGATAGAGTTCGGACGCGGCTCCGGAGGCCCCGGCCATGGCGCCGAGAGTCTGGCCGGCGCGGACCGGTCGCCCGGTCGCCGCCGTGATCTTGTCCAGGCCCGCGAGCACAAGGTGATAGCCGCCGCCGACATTGAGGATCAACACTCCGCCCCAACCCTTACGCTCTCCTGAATATTCGACAATTCCCGCTGCGGGCGCGCGCACCGCGCGGTCGGGACCGGAGCGCCAGGTGAGGCCGTCGGAGGTCTGGCCGCCGGGCGAGGATTGGCCGAAGCGCCGGATGAGCGGTCCCGATGTCGGCGCCAGCAGATTGGCCGGCGGTCCCGCCGGTCCCGCCTCGGCGCGGGCCAGGGCCCGGGGCGAGACGCCGGCGGCCTTCAGCGCTTCGGTCAGGCTCTGGGCGCGGCGCTCGGCGTCGGAGGCGTCTGCGTCCAAACGCCGCTCGAGATCGGTCTTCTCGCGGATCGACTGCTCGATCTGGGCGCGGCCGTCGGCCAGGGCGCTTTCGGAGGTGAACAGGTCCTCGCTGACCCCGGTGATGTTGCGGCGAACCCGCTGCAGCTCGTCGGCCCGCACCCGATAGGCCGCCGCGCGGGCGGCAAGCTCCGGTTCGATGGCGCGGACCAGGATGGCGGCGCGCACCGCGTCGCGGGCCGAGCGCGGCGAGACCAGCAGGGCCGGCGGCGGATCGCGGCGATAAAGCTCGAGCGCCCCCAGCAGCGCCGCCAGCGACGCCTGGTTCCTGCCGAGATCGGCCCTGAGCGCTGCTTCGCGCTGGTTGAGGTCGGCCAGGCGGGCGCGCTTGTCGGCCAGGCCCTTCTGGCCGGTGGCCGCCACCTCTTTCAGCTCGGCCAGCTGGGCGTCGAGACCGGCGACGTCCCGGCGCAGCTGCTCGGCCTGGGCGCGGGCGTCCTCGCGGGCGAGGCTCTTGGCCCCCAGCTCTCCGCGCAGGGCCGCCACGTCCGGCGCGGCGCCGGCGGCCGCAAAGCCGCCCAGGCACGCCAGTCCGCCCAGGATCCCGATTACGCCCCAACGCATGGCGCCAGCATAGCTCGCGGGGCGTGGTAAGCGACTCGCCTTCAGTCGCGGTGGTAGGGGCCGCCGCCCAGGATGGTGACGGCTCTGTAGACCTGTTCGGCCAGCATGGCCCGGGCCAGGGCGTGCGGCCAGGTCTGGGGTCCGAAGGCGAGCTTGCGTCCGGCGCGCGCCAGGGCCGCCTCGCCCAGGCCGACCGGGCCGCCGATCAGGAACACCAGCCGCCGCACGCCGCTGTCGCGGATACGCCCGATCAGCTCGGCGAAGCCGCGCGAGGCGAAGGCATCGCCGTGCTCGTCGCAGGCGATCACCTCGTCGCCGGAGGCCAGGGCGGAGAGCAGCGCCTCGGCCTCGGCCGGCTTGCCCGGCTTCTTGGCGTCGATCTCGACGATCTCGATGGGCCCCAGGCCCAGGACGCGGCCGGAGGCGGTGGCCCGCCGCGCATAGTCCTCGGCCAGGGCCGCCTCGGGCGCGCGGCCGAGCCGG
>DATCFQ010000636.1:0-5216 GCA_036509495.1 Caulobacteraceae bacterium | reverse complement strand
GGCCTGGTTTTCCATCACCGAGTCGAGCGTGGTCAGCACCACCATGTCCTGCTTCGGAGAGCCGATGGCGCGGCGGGTCTGCTGGTCGACCCAGTCGACGAAATACTGCGATGGTCCGGCAGGATCGGTGCGGTAGACCTTCAGCGGCCGCTCCAGGGCATGGGCCCGCTGGGCGGGGGTGATGGCGCGGCTGGCGACCATGGCGTCCAGCACCAGCCGGGTGCGGGCGTCCGACGCCTCGGGCTGGTCGATGGGGTTGTAGCCCGACGGCGACTTCAGCACCGCCGCCAGGGCCGCCGCCTCGCGCACGCTCAGACGCGAAGCCGGCTTGTCGAAGAACCGCCGCGACGCCGCCTCGACGCCATAGGCCCCCGAGCCGAAATAGACCCGGCTGAGATAGAGGCCGAGGATCTGCCGCTTGGAGTAGCGCTGCTCCATCTGCATGGAGAGCAGGATCTCCTGGGTCTTGCGCTCGACCGTCTGGTCGTTGGTCAGGAACAGGTTGCGGACCAGTTGCTGGGTGATGGTCGAGGCGCCCTGGGCGGTTCGGCCCTTGGCCAGGTCCGTCATCAGGGCGCGGGCGATGCCCATGGGGTCGACGGCGCCGTGCTCGTAGAACCGCTTGTCCTCGATGGAGACGAAGGCGGCGGGCACGTAAGGCGGCAGGCGGGCCAGGTCCACCGGCGGCGCGGCCGGGCCGCCGCGCACGCCCAGCACCTCGCCTGAGCGATCCTCATAGGTGATCTGCGGCGCACGGGTGATCGGCGGCAACTGCGGCATGGCCGGCAGCACCGCGGCTATGACGACGGCGAGCAAGGTGGTCAGATCCCCGACTGAACGTCAGGGCATCAAAGCAGAGGATATCGGCTGTTTTGGGGCCGCGGCGTCCGTAACCCTCTCCCCCTGCGGGAGAGGGTGGCGTGCGAATGCACGCCGGGTGAGGGGTCGCACTTCCCTCTCGGATTTGCCAAGCTTAGGCATGACCGAAGAGCGATCTCGCAAGCTCGCCTTCGCGCGCCGTATGCGGAAGTCGCCGGTTGCGACGGAGGATCATCTCTGGCGGTTGCTGCGCGACCGCCGCCTCGGCGGCATGAAGTTCCGCCGGCAGGTTCCGCTCGGACGCTACATCGTCGACTTCGTCTGTCTCCGACACCGGCTGATCATCGAGGCCGATGGCCCATTCCACGATCCTTCGCAGGATGCGGAGCGAGACGCTTGGCTGACGGATCAGGGCTTCAAGGTCATGCGCTTCAAGAACGATGATCTGTTTGCGCACAGGGACGAGATCCTGGATCAGATTCTCAGGGTCGCCCGGATAATCCCTTAGGGCGGTGCGACCCCTCACCCGACCGCTTCGCGGCCACCCTCTCCCGCAAGGGGAGAGGGTTCAATGATCTCGCCTCACCCCCAGGGCAGCGCCCGCTCCAGCCTGACCTTCGGATCGCCGACCCACGGGGCGGTTTCGCGATACCAGTGGGTGGCGGTGAGTTCGGCGAACGTCCACTCGCCATCGGCGTCCTTCACGCAGAGGCCGTCCCAGTCGCCCAGGATGAACAGGTGGAAGTTGTTCATCTGCTGCTCGAGCCGGTTGATGGTCCAGTAGGCCTTCACCCGCACGGCCTGGCCCTCGCGGCGCATGACGAAGTTGTTCGGCAGGTGCTGGCGGCCGAGATAGGAGAACGGCATGCCGTACCAGATCTGCTGCAGCAGCTTCTTCATGGCCTCCGGCCCCTGGCACCTGCCCTGCGGCTTGTGGTCGACCCAGCCTTCCGGAGCGAACAGGTCGAGGTAGCCCTGCTCGTCCCCGGTGTTCAGCGCCCAGCAGTAGCGGGCGAACAGCTCCTGGATGTCGAGGCGTTCTTCGACGGTGGGCTTTTCGGTCTTGGCCATCTCGGGGCTCCCTGGCTTCGCACAGGTTGCTAGAGGCTCGTCCGCCCCCCTGTCCAGCACCCATCGCAGCGCCGGCCGGAGAGGGTGAACCATTGGTGTTCGAACACAACTGAGGGTTAATCCGATCTTTACGTAACGGCCGGGATAGTCAGGGCCACTGAGGCAGGCTGCGGGGCCGGTCTTGGCGCGGCCAGAAGGGCCGTGAACAGGGCGGCGCGACAGAATGGCCAAATTCGACCCCAAAGCCTGGATCAACCTCGAGAAGGCCAAGGTCCTTCTGCTGGACGACCACGCCGAGGGCGGCAACATCCTGGCCCAGATCGTAATGGGCTTCGGCGTCCGCCGGTTCATGCGTTGCGGATCCGTCGCCGAGGCCCAGGAGGTCGTCAACCACACCGAGCTGCACCTTTTGCTGGTCAACGCCAACCTGCGCGAGTCGCCCGCCTTCGAGTTCATCGACTGGCTGAGGCGCGCCAATCTGCAGCCCAATTCCTTCACGCCGGTGATCCTGATCACCGGCCACACCCAGCGTGGAGCCGTCGAGCGGGCCCGCGACTGCGGCTCCAACATCGTCCTGGCCAAGCCGGTGAGCCCCCAGTCCCTGCTCGAGCGAA
Source organism: Caulobacteraceae bacterium (assembly GCA_036509495.1). Taxonomy (GTDB): domain Bacteria; phylum Pseudomonadota; class Alphaproteobacteria; order Caulobacterales; family Caulobacteraceae; genus JANWHQ01. The sequence continues at coordinate 2,712 of DATCFQ010000636.1, read as the reverse complement.
TCATCTGGATCGCGCGCGAGAAGCGGCCATTCGTGAACTGCGGCAGCTACATGGGCCCTGACCGGCGCTTCCACGATACGGGTCCGCCCGCCGGCGTCCAGGGCCGGCGCCACAACGATCCACCGGAGGGAGCGGCTGACGAGGCCGTTTCCGAGCCGCCACCGGAGCCGGCGGAAAAGTTTGAAGGCGGAGAAGCGGCATGACGGCGGCGACGTTCATCGCGTGGGAGAACCGCCTGGGCAAGATGGTCAAAGCGCCAGGGGGGGTGAAGCTCACCGATGCGCTCGATCAGGCGGGCAAGAACCTGGATTCGATCCAGGATGCCTGCATGGAGGCCATGGACGCCCAGCTCGATGAACTCGAACGGCTGTGCGCCGAAGGCGGCCGCCAGCCGACCGAAGAGATCAAGAACCGCATCTACGACGTCGCCAACGAGGTCCTGGCGGTGGCCGGCGCCTTCACCCTGTCCGAACTCGGCCAGGCGGCCTTCTGCCTGTGCGAACTGGTCGACCGGCTGCGCGCCGGCGGCAAGTGGAACCAGGCCGCCGTCGAGGTGCACCTGTCGGCGTTCCGCCTGCTGCGCCAGCCGGGCGAGGGCGCCGACCGCTCCAGCGTCATCGCCGGGCTCAAGGGCCTGACCGATCGCGTCGCCGTCATCGCCGAATAAAGCGTCCCGGCTAAGCAGGCTGGAACTGGGCGGAATCATCAAACTTCCGCTCATCCCGGCGTAGGCCGGGATCCAGGACAAGTAACGCCGACGTCGATCAAGATTCCGTGGTCGAACCACCGCGCCCTATGCTGAAAGGATCGGCTCCGACCTGTCCTGGATCCCGGCCTACGCCGGGATGAGCGGCGGAAAAACTGGCGCCAGGTCCATCTAAACTCGACCCGCGCCGAACAGCTCCCCGGGGACGACCCTGCGTCCTGGCGTCCCGCTGCGAGACTGGATCGGCTGAAAACCCGCGATTGGCCGGCCGCGAAATTGCAGCTGGCCGGTGGCGACGAAGCCGGCGACCGGCTTTCGCGCCGTATCCGCGGATCCCGCCCAGTGCCCGACATCGACTATGGAAAACTGTGCAGGCGCGCCGCGGCGGCGGTGCTGACCGCGGTGCTGTTCGCCGCCGCTCCGCTGCACGCCCAGGACCTATCGCGCGCCGGCCCCACGTCTGCGGACGCGACGGAGGTCACCGCCTGGGTGACCGCGAAGGGTGACAATCACGGCATGCCCTTCGTGGTCGTCGACAAGAAGGCCGCCGAAGTCTTCGTGTTCGATGGCGGTGGTAGGTTGGTCGGTGAGAGCGCGGTCCTGCTCGGGCTCGCGCGGGGCGACGACTCAGCGCCTGGCGTCGGAGACAAGACGCTGTCGGACATCCGGCCCGAGGAGCGCACGACGCCAGCGGGACGCTTCGTGGCCTCGCTGGGTTACGGCCTGGGCAAACAGGAGATTCTCTGGGTCGACTATGCCAGCGCACTGGCCCTGCACCCTGTATCGCCGGCCAATAGCAAGGAGGGCCGGCTGCAGCGGATCGCCTCGAACTCGCCGCTGGATCGCCGGATCACCTTTGGCTGCATCAATGTCCCGGCCGCTTTTTACGACGCGGTCATCCATCCGACGTTCCTGAAAACGAGCGGCGTCGTCTACATCTTGCCGGAGATCAAGTCAGTCGCCGAAGTGTTTGATTTCGATGCGTGACATGGTTGAATCCCCCGCTTCGGCGCCTGCGGGCGGGCCGAGCCCGGCGAACACCTGCTCGATCGGCTTCGTCTCCGGGAGGATATAGACTACGCCATTGGTGGCGGCGAAGGCCGGGTCGATGACAGCGTCGTAGAAGGCCGCCGGCACATTGATGCAGCCGTAGGAGATGCGCCGCTGCAGCGGCGAGGGCGAGGCCAGCCGCTGCAGGCGGTGTTCGCGCGGGTTGGTGGTGATCACCCGGTGCAGGGCGACGCCGGACTTGTAGTCGACCCAGAGCACGTCCTTCTCCCCCAGGTCCTGACCCAGCGAGGCCACGAAGCGGCCGGCCGGCGTCACCCGGTCGCGCGGGCCGATGTCCGCCAGCTTCCGCTGACCGATGCCGGGGACGATGTCGTCGCCTCGGGCCAGGCCCAGCAGGGCCGGGGCGGAGCCTTTGAGCTGGCCATGCGGGTCGAACACGAAGACCTCGGCCGCCGCCTTGTCGATGACCACGAAGGGCATGCCGGCGTTGTCTCCAGCCGCGAGCACCCAGTCGGCCATCCGCCGCGCGTCACCGGAGGCGGCCACGCCGGCGAAGTCGGCTCGCGCCAGAACTGCGGCGCCGGTCTGGGCCGAGGCCGGCCCCGCCGCGGCGAGGCCCAGCCAGAGGCCCGCGGCGGCGAGCGCCGCGGCTCCAAGACGCCAGACGCCGCTCAATTCCGGTCCTGCTTGCGCGGATAGAAGGGGGCCACATAGGGCGCCGCCAGGACGGCGACGGGCTGCGGAGCGACGACTGGCGCTGGAGCCGGCGTCGGCGCCGGAATGGGGGTCACCTCGGCGACCTGGACCAGCGGCATCCTTACCCCGCCGCCCAGCACCGCGAGCTGCAGGCCCAGAGGCGCTCCGACCGTCACCATCGGCGCGAGCGTCGCCACCGTGGGCGTCAGGACCGCAGGCTTGGGCGTCTGCGCGGGCGGCGGCGGCGCAGGCGGAGGCGGGGGAGCCGGCGGCGGAGGCGGAGCAGGAGGCGGAGGCGG
>DATCFQ010000635.1:0-3744 GCA_036509495.1 Caulobacteraceae bacterium | reverse complement strand
ACCCAATAGGACGACATCTGGTCGGCCAGGGCGATGTCGGCCGGGTTCTTGGCCGCCAGCGCCGGATCGGCGCCATCCGGGAAGAGGTGCGGCTTTTCCAGGTTGTTGAAGACGTAGGCGACCTCGGTGGCATGGGTCGGGCCGTTCATGGGCTTGCCCTCCGGATAGGGCGGGTTGTGGGTGAACTGGTAGAGCCAGGCGTGCTTGCCGATCTTCGCCTGGCTCGTGGCGAACAGCCGCTGCAGGAAGGCCATGTTGTCGGTGAATGGCTTGCCGGAATCGGCCTTGGCTTCCTCGTCGGTGGTCCCGGGATAGGCCGCGAGGCCCAGCGCCGCCGCAGACCCCCAGCGCTGCTCGGCGCCGGCCTTCCAGGTAGCGGCGGTGACCGGCGGGCCGCGGCCGCCGAAGCCGCCGCCGAACCCGCCCTCGTTGCCGTTGTTGCCGGTCAGCACGTCGACCTTGTTCTGTCGCCCTTCGGCGAAGGTCTTGGTGAGGTCCTCGGGGATGATCCAGCCGTCGATGATCATATTCGCCCGACCGAGCTTGGTCAGGGCGTCATCGCCCGACATCGCCCGCATTTCCTTCAGCGAGTGGATGCCGAGCTTGTCGGCGGCGGCGACGGTGGCCTTCTCGGCGGAGTCCAGCGTCTGCATCTTGGCGACGCTGAGGCCCGACCAGGCGCCGCTTTCGGAAACGCCGCGCTGGAACAGGCCCTTGGCCTCGGGCGAGCCCACCAGGGCGGCCACCATGCAGGCGCCCGCCGACTGGCCCATGATGGTGACCCTGTTCGGATCACCGCCGAACTGGGCGATGTTGGCCTTGATCCACTTCAGCACCGCGATGGAGTCCATCAGGGCGTAGTTGCCCGAGGCGTTGTGCCCGGACTCGGCGGTCAGTTCGGGATGGGACAGGAAGCCCAGGGTCCCCAGCCTGTAGTTGAAGGTGACGACCACCGCGCCCTTCTTGGCCAGGTTGTTGCCGTCGTAGGCGATGGTGGAGCCGCCACCCTCGGTGTAGGCGCCGCCGTAGATCCACACCATCACCGGCCGCTTCTCGCCGGCCTTATGCGCCCCGGTCCAGACGTTCAGATTGAGGCAGTTCTCGCTCATCGCCGGGGAGCCCGGCTCGTCGACGGTGATGTTGGGCCGGCCCTTGCCGTGCGGCTGCAGGCAGGCATCGCCGAACTTGGTGGCCTTGAACACGCCCTTCCAGGCCTTGACCGGCTCGGGCGCATGCCAGCGCAGGTCGCCGACCGGGGTCTTGCCGAAGGCGATGCCCTTGAACACCTCGATGCCCTTGGACGCGGCCGGGGCGCCCTGGACAAGGCCCTTGGTGGTCTTCACCGGGCCGGTGATGGCCGCATGGGCCATGGGGGCCGAGGCGATGGCGGCGCCAGCCAGGGCGGCCGAGAGGAACTTTGCGCTGGAGGTCATGATGCTGGCTTCCGGGTTTCCTGGGCGCTTTTCGCGCGATCGATCTCGTTGCGGGTGGCGGCGGCGGCTCACTTGGCCGGCAGGGCGAAGGCGATGTACTGGCTGGGCCCCGGCTTGGAGAGGCCGAGGTTGTTGGAGAACTCGCCGTTGCCGCCCACCGGGAAGACGATGTACTGGCGCCCCTTCACCTCGTAGACGGCCGGCACGCCCTCCTGGGCGGCCGGGAGGTCGTATTCCCACAGCACCTTGCCGGTGGCGGCGTCGCGGGCGCGGACCTTGCGGTCCGACGACGTGCCGTTGAACACCAGGCCGCCGGCGGTGGCGATGGTGCCGCCGCGCGGAACGTGGCTGCCGGTGCCGGTGATGCCCTTTTCGGCCAGCGGCGTGACCTCGCCGTCCGGGACCTGCCAGATGATCTTGCCGCTATCCATGTCGTAGGCGGTGATCGTCGACCAGGGCGGGGCGATGGCCGACAGGCTGTTGGACTGCAGCATGAAGTCGACGGGGGCCTTATAAGGCTTCACGTCGGGACCGGCGTTGGGCAGGCTCGCCGGGTCCTCCTTGGGATCCAGCGAGAGCTTATCGTAGGTCGGCAGGTTGCGGGCCGCCACGAACACGCGGTGCTTCACAGGATCGGCCGCCACAAGGCCCCATTCGGCGCCGCCGTTATGGCCGGGAATCTCGATCGTGCAGGTCAGGGATGGCGGGGTGAAGATGCCCTCGTTGCGGCAGTCATGCAGCTGTTGCTTCACCTTCGCCTTGTCGGCGTCGGAGATGTACGGGTCGATCAGGTCGTCGGTGAACTTGCCCTGCCGCGCGAACGGCTTGGGCCAGGTCGGGAACGGCTGGGTCGGCGAGGCCTGTTCGCCGGGCACGTCGGAGGCCGGCACCGGCCGCTCGACGATCGGCCAGATCGGCTTGCCGGTCTTGCGGTTCAGCACATAGAGGAAGCCCTGCTTGGAGGCCTGGGCGATGATCGGGATGTCCTTGCCGTCCTTGTGGATGGTCAGGAGCTTGGGCGCGACGGAGAAGTCGTAGTCCCACAGGTCGTGGTGCACGGCCTGGAAGTGCCAGATGCGCTTTCCGGTCTTGGCGTCGAGCGCCAGGATCGAGTTGGCGAACAGGTTGTTGCCGGGACGGGTGCCGCCGTAGAAGTCGTAACGGCCGGTGCCGGTGGGGATGTACATGATCCCCAGTTCCGGATCGATGGTCGACTCCGACCAGTTGTGTACGCCGCCGTACTTCTCGTGATCCTTGGCCGGCCAGGTGTCGTAGCCGAACTCGCCCTTCTGGGGGACCACGTGGAACTTCCACACCAGCTTACCGGTGCGCACGTCGTAGGCGTGGATGTCGGCCGGGGGCGAGGCGAAATCATAGGCGCCGGCCGGCAGCGAGATGATGACCAGGTTCTTGTACACCTGCCCCGGGTTGTCGGTCTGCAGCGGCCGTATCTTGGAGATGTCGCCCGCCAGGCCGACGCGGATGTCGACCTTGCCGTCCTCGCCGAAGGTGGGGATCGGATCGCCGGTCTCGGCCGAGACGGCGGTCAGCATGCCGTTGTTCAGGAACAGCAGCCGGCGGTCCTTGCCGTTGGCGCTCTGCCAATAGTTCATCCCGCGCGAGCCGGCCCGGCCCTGCAGCGGCTTGCGCCACAGCTCCTTGCCGCTGGCGGCGTCGAGCGAGACCAGGGTGTTGCCGTGCAGGATGATGTAGAGCTTGCCGTCGACGAACAGCGGCTGGAAGTGGTCCGGCGAGCCGGCCCCGGTCTCGAAGGTCCAGGCCGGCGCCAGCTTGGAGACGTTCGAACGGTTGATCTGGTTGTAGGCCGAATACTGGTCGGACTCGGTCCCCAGGTACTCATCCCACTTGTGGAAGTCGACGACCTTGCTGGAGCCCGCCGTCTTGGCCTTGGCGGGCGCCGCCGCGGGGGCCTTGGCGGCCGGCGCGGCTTTGGCGCTGGCGGCCGGAGCCGCCTGGGCGCCGGCGGCGAGGGCCAGGCAGAGGCCTGCGCTCGCCAGAAGGCTCGAGCCGATGCGCAGGTGTTGGCGCCCTTGTGACGGCATGTTCACTCCACTCCCCCCATCGATTCTTTGATCGGCCGATTCTCGCGCGCGGCCCCGACGGCGGCGCTAGCCTAGCCGACTTGAGTTGACGGTGACAACAAAGCTCTGCCGGTCGCGGTCAAGGGATTTTGCGGCCGCGGGCGTAATAAGGTCCGGGCGGGCGACCACCGTGCGCCGGAAGGGCGAATCTTATGTTGAAGACACTCGGCGCGGCTGGGTTGGTTTTAGGACTGCTGCTGTTGGCCGGA
>DATCFQ010000634.1:0-3192 GCA_036509495.1 Caulobacteraceae bacterium | reverse complement strand
TCCCGAAGGGACCAACGCCGAAGGTCGGAGCGATCGCGCCATGCCGCTAATCCCCTTGCTGCTGCTCAAGGGAGGCGGCGCTCAAACTTCATCAAAAGTGAGTCAGAGCCCCTTTTGAACGCCGATAGGGGGTCCCGATTGAACGCCGTTTGACAAACAAACCTTGAGGTGAGCCCAAGAAGACCCAGAAAACACCTCGTGCCGCGCTCGAGTTGGCGTCCGGAATCAGCAGCTCCAGCTGCGCCCACTGCGCGTCGGTCAGGTCGCTGGGGATACGCTCGCCAGTCTGGCGATATCTCGCTCGGTGCTCTTCGGTCCACATGGCGGATCACTCGGCCTGGCCAGCGCTCAGGGTGAATCGCACGACCAACACGCACGCCAGCCCCTTTTGGGTCAGGCTCTTAGCGACGCTCCGTCGCGGGCCCAGGACGGCCGATCAGGGGCTAGGCAATTTGTTCTGACAGTTTCCCTCGAGGACATCGCCTGTCTTGGCGCTCTCGATCGTGCCCGCGCGCCACCTCCGCTTCACGGCCCGCAGATCTTCCTCTCGCCGTGCGAGCTTCGTCTTGAGGCCCCTGGTCTCCATTTCAGCCTTGGCCAGCGCCGCTGCAGCCTCTCGAGCGCCGGCGCGGGTTTCGACGAACAGGCTCCTCAACTCGGTGAACGCATCGCGAAGCCGTGCTTCTTCGTTCCTGGCCGCCTTCAACTCTCGCTTTAGGGCGCGGAGGCCTTCCTCTCGCCGTTCGAGCTTCGTCTTGAGGCCCTTGGTCTCCATTCCAGCCCGGGCCAGCGCCGCTGCAGCGTCCCCAGCGCCTGCACGGGCTTCGACGAACAGGCTCCTCAACTCGGTGAACGCATCGCGAAGCCGTGTTTCTTCGTTCCTGGTCGCCTTCAACTCTCGCTTCACGGCGCGGAGGCCTTCCTCTCGCCGTTGGAGCCTCGTTCTGAGGCTCGTGGCTTCGTTTCCCGCCTTGGCCAGGGCCGCCCTCGCCTGCTTGCCGTTCTGTTCCAGTTCTCGGATTGTCGAGCGCAGTCGCCCCGCTTCATCGGCCTGCTCTAGATACTCCGACTGCAACGGCCCAAACACAAAGGCAGCCTGGTCGAAGCGGGCCGTGATCGCGTCGAGCGTCTCGAAAGCCGATTGGGATTCGCCATTTCGGCAAAGCTCAAGCATCGCCGCATATGCGTCACGAACCCAGTTCGGTATGCCCCGTCGGCCATCGAAGACGGCGTCCTGGGCCAGGTGATGCCTCTGACCAACGTCAAGGAAGGCATCAATCTCGGCGTGTGCGTGTTGGTCCCAGTTGGGCCACTCGAAGCCCAGCCTATCGGCCGTGCGCGTCATTGCACCGCGCCAGTCCCCCAGAAGCTCATCGTAGGTGAGCATCATCCTGCGTTGACCGCGGGTCGCGGCCTCCGCATCCAGCACGTGCCTCAGCCAGACGAGCAGAGCCTGTGACCGATTCATCCTCTTTCCCGCAGCAAGCGAGCCGGCCACCTCCAGTGGATGTCGCAGGATAAGGATCGGAGCCAGATCCATGCGCGCGAGGCGCGCCGCTCTCAGCCATAGCGGTGCGAGCCGGCACGCGCGGGGGTCCTTGACCACGAAGAACGTGCTTTCGCCGAACTCCCTGCTCAACATGTCGCCGAGGCATCGGGCTTGCGCCCGGCCAGCGACGGAATTGAACCAACGGGAGTCAATTGGGGTCCAGTCATCCCATCGGGTGTCGATGCTGGCGAGAATCTCGTTGTGGAGCTGATATGCGTCCGACCATTCCCAAAAGCCGAGCGGATTCCTTGGGGTCGGACCAAGCAGTTTCTTGGGTAGGTCGACGCCCAGGAGACTGAGCACTCGGGTGAGCGCTGACGTTCCCGAGCGGTGCATGCCGAGCACCAACAGGCCGTGCGGGCGTGGGGTCCCAATTTTGCGCACGCGCCGGCGGGACGAAATGTTCGCGCTCGCGGGTCCCTTCGGGGCGCCTGCATGCACTTGTGCGACGCTCATGGACACTCCTACCGGCGTCCCTTTCGGCGCTGACATGACGATTCTGCTGTTCGAGCAGCGGCAGCTGGAAGTGCCGCTTCCCCAGATATGGACCCCCAGGCCGACGCGGATCAAGCGTTGGCCACCCAGGGCGCGCTCCAAAAGCCGCGTTTGGACCCACAAATGGGGATCATCCCGGGCCAGAACAGTGATTCTGACCCGTGTGGGTGCCCCCGACGCGGCCGGTCAGATGATTCAGCAGCTTGCAGGCTTGCACGGTGTCGGTGTGCAGAGCGCGACCATACTGGGCCGAAAAGCGTTCGTGCGCCGCTTCGCCAACGGCAAGGCGCTCGGTTCCTACGCCGGCCTGACTGCCACGCCCTACCACGGTGGCCGGACAGATGGCAGCATCCGACCACGCGATCGGGCCCCTTGAAATCCAGACTTGCGCTGAAGGGGGTCCACAGATGGCGAGTGGACATTCTCGCATCTAAGCTTTGCCTGCTAAATAGGGATGGCATGCTGGAAATCCATCAAGCTACCGCGCCGTCTTGGGTTGGCCGAAGACCCAATATGCCTGGGTCGAGCGGAAGCGCCGATGGCACAGCAACGAGGTACCGTTCGAGAGGATCGTTCGGACCGAAGAGTCGAACAACCTGGATGTGACCGAAACTCAGCTTGGCCTTCGTGAGGCGCTTCCGATGGACGGCGGTCCGCCTCTGCGGCGGTGAATTGCAATCCTTTAGCTTTGACAATCGATTCTTTGTGTTTTCCGCGGAGACCGTGCAAATGCTCACGCGCCGATTCATTCTTGGTTTCGTGCTGGCCTTGGCCGCCAATTGCCCCTCGCCAAGCCTTGGCGCAGAATCGGTTGGTTCCACGTATGGATTGCCAACATACGCGTTGAAGATAGTGACGCATGACGGCCATGTGCATCGATTTCGTGTCGAGATTGCGGACAACGCAGCGTCACGCGCACGTGGCCTAATGTTTCGCCGATCCCTCGCGCCGGATGCAGGGATGTTGTTCGACTTCAAGACGCCTCAGCACGTCTCATTCTGGATGAAGAACACTCTTATCCCTCTTGATATACTGTTTCTCGACAAAGATGGATACATCATCAATCTTGCGGTCAATGCGCCGCCGCTGTCACAGACTAACATCCCGTCGGGCGGCGCCGTATTGGGCGTGTTAGAAATCGGCGGGGG
>DATCFQ010000633.1:0-2181 GCA_036509495.1 Caulobacteraceae bacterium | reverse complement strand
TTGCGCACCGGTGAGGGCGCGCCGAATTCTCCGCCGCTGTAGTGGGCGGTGAAGGTGAAGGCCGCCTTCGCGCCGAGCCGGTCGGGGGAGAACGAGGCGCTGATCGTGGCCGCCGTCGCGGAGGCCGCGGCTCGCGCGCCGGTGGGCGCCGCCAGCGCGCCGCACATAGCCAGCGCGCCCCACGCGCCCAGGGCGGCGAGCGCTGAGCGGCTGGGCCGAGCGTCGATGGTGGCGCGGAGCATCTGCACCGCTACCCGTGCGGACAGGGGATGGCGCCCTTGACGGTGTTCGTGGTGCCGTCCGCGAAGCTGATTTCGGTCTTGTACGGAAAGCCGCCGGAGGGGCACTTCTTGGGAACGATGATGCCCTTGACATGGACCAGCTTGCGCTTGCCGTGGACCGTCTCGAAGTAGGCGGCGTTCGGGGCGCCGAGCGTGATGAAGATTTCTTCCGCCGAGGCGTCGGAGGCGCCTGGCAGCGTTGGGATCAGCGGCACTATGAAGGTGAAGCCGAGCCCGTACGGCTTGGGCTCCTTGACCACCTGGGCCTTGAGCACGAGCTGCACCGAGACCGGCGAGATGGCGTTCAGATAGGCCAGCAGCACGAGGTGCCCGTCTTCGTTGGGCCCGCGGAAGAAGTTGAGCGTGAAGGGCTCTTTGATGACTTCTTTGGCGAGTTCCAGCACCCCCGTGCCGCCGCCGAAGCCGGCTTTGGAGTCGTTCGGGCAGGCTTTTGGTTCGAGCTCGGCTTCCAGCTTGGCGGGATCGCAGATCCCGACGCCTTTCACGTCCACCGCCAGGCCGGCGGGGCCCATCACGGTGGTCTTGATGATCGGCGTCGGGACGAGTTCGTCGGTCGAGTGGATGATCGCCGCGCCGTGGACGTTGGTGGGCGCGCCCAGCTTGTCCGGGGAGAAGGCGGCGGTGACCGTCAGGGTCTCCGCCGCCAGCGCGACGGCCGCGGCGAGGAGCAGCGCGCAGACGGCGAGCACCGCGACGATGATCCGAACCCTGGGCATTGCTCTCCCTGTGCTCTTCGTGCCTGCCGGGCTGCTCGCCGGCCGCTGATGACCCCGTAAACCCTCGGAATGGAAGGATAGAGCGGTTTGCGACAAACTGTCGTGGTAGGAGCCGAGCGGAGACGGAGGGCCGGAGACGGAGGGCAGGAGGATCGCCCGGGCCCGCGAAAGGCAGCGAATGCCGTTTTCCGGGCAATTTCTTGTCGAAATTACGAATCCTTTACTGGTTCCTGCTTGCCTGCCGATATGAATGGTGTGGGCGTGCCTCCCGATCGTGGGCCAGCTGCGCCGACCACGACTATGGGATCGCACGATGAACAACTTCGGCGCAGGCCGCCGATGATCGGTCCGCGCCGCTGGGCGTGGCGCGCTGTGCTGTCCGTTCTCGCCGGCAGTGGGCTGACCGCGGCCGGCCTGAGTGGACCCTTCGTCGGCGGCGCGCTCGCCGACGTGCCCGCGGGCTCGACATCTCCGGCCGAAGGCTCGACCGCTCCGGTCACCACGTCCACCCCTGAAACCCCGGCCGCCACGCAGCCGACGACCACGTCGACGACGTCTTCGCCCTCGGCGACCCCACAGCCGAGCACCCCGGCGCCCGCCGTCGCGGAAGCCCCCACGGTGGTGGTGCAGCGCCGGCAGAAGACCACCGCCGGCAAGAACGAACGTCGCAACCTCACCGCCACGCGCCCCCAGCCGCATGGCGGCGGGCAGACCAAGAGCGGCACGGGCGCGGAACGGGGCGCCACTCCGTCGGGCCCCAACAACGTAGCGCCGTCGCCGCAGCTGGTGGCCGCTCAGGCCGGGGCGTTCGCGGCTGAGCTCGCCTCCTCGGCGGCATCGATGCAGGCGCTCGACTTCTATCGTATCCCGCTGTTCCTGCTTCCGATCTACCGGGCCGCCGCGATCCAGTACGGCGTGCCGTGGCAAATCCTCGCCGCGATCAACGAAGTCGAGACGAACTACGGCAGCGACCTGGCGGTGTCGAGCGCCGGCGCGGAGGGGTGGATGCAGTTCGAGCCGGCGACCTGGCTGCGATACGGGGTGGACGCCCTGGCCGCCGGCTACGCCGACCCTTACAACCCGGTGGACGCGATCTTCGCCGCCGCTCGCTATCTGCATGCGGCCGGCGCCTCGACCAACCTGCGCACGGCGATCCTCGCCTA
>DATCFQ010000632.1:0-5768 GCA_036509495.1 Caulobacteraceae bacterium | reverse complement strand
GGCTATCGTGGCGGAGCATAGGAGCCGACCGTGAACACGCTGAAGATATTTCCTGGGGGGACGCCCAAGGACGCCCGAGACGCTTACAAGGCGTGGTGGGATCAACAACGAGGAATAGAACTCGTCGAAACCCCGGTGATCGAGGCCGCAGGCGCCGGCTTCAAGGTCTCGGTTTGGCACCGGCCGACCACTTCAAATTAGGACACGACCCGCTTGTTTGGCGACTTTCGTGGGGGTCGCCCCTGAGCCCAAGCGCCCTTCCGCCGCGCGATCCCAACCGACCCGCCAAGCTCATCGCTAACATAGCAAAGGGACCTGGGCAGCCCAGCTTCAGCGGCCCTCTTTTGTCGCCCGATCACGAGGCTGTGACTCTATTTTGCCAAGATTTGCAACGGCTGCGGTCGCCCCTACGACTGGACTCCAGACCGAGTCATGACGCCCGATTGGTCAAGGGGATTGAGTCGGGAAAACCTGTGAATCGTTGTGTATGGATTGGCCATCCCAGCGGCGCGCATCGTTCACGGAAGGATGGTCGGCCGAATCGCTTGAATCCACCTGACCGTGGGCAAGCGTCGTCGGCCGGCGATTTCTGCATCGCCGGCCACGATCAGAGGCCACGACGGCTTCGCATTAGCACGGCGGCAAGCAGGGCGATGACCAGACCAGCATCCAGGCCAGCTATGGCGAGCGGCGATACGCCCACGCCCTGAAGCGCGCGCGAGCCGATGAGGACGACCACGACCGCGAAGAAGGTAGTGACGAGTCTGAGCTTCATCGCCGTGAGGGTACTGGCATCCTGAGTTAGGCGCCACGCCTGTCAAGACGGGCCGGCTTCGACTGAGCCACCGCCCAAGCCGGATGCGCGCCGCGTTGGCGTCTTGGTAAGTCGCCGTGGACCGGCGTAGGTTGGACGATGTCCATTTCAGGGATCCAGTCTTGAGCACGGCGCCACCCAAGCTCGGTGAAATGCTGCGCGCCAAGGGCCTCATCTCCGAACGGGAGCTGGCCGCCGCCCTGGCGTTGCAGGCTGACGTCGGTGGCCTGATCGGCTTGGTGCTGGTTCGCATCGGCGCCTTGTCGGAGCAGAGCCTGCTGGAGGTGCTGAGCGAGCAGCTGGGCCTTGCGGTCCAGACCGTCCGCGAAGCGCCGACGTCCGCCCAGGCCGCGCCTTTCCTGGCCGAAAGCCGCACGCCGTTGGCCTGGTGGCTCGATCGTCAGGCCATCGCCTGGCGTCCCGGGCGGACCGAGGGACCGAAAGTGGTCTGCGCCGCAGTTCAGCCGCTGGACCCAGCGCTGATCGAGAGGCTCAACCAGCTGGCTGGCGGGGAGGTGGAGCTGCGCCTGGCGCCGCGGAGCCTGGTCGGGGCCATCTTGGAAGACCTCGCCCGGGGCGTCACGGTCACGTCAGGGGCGGCCGACGCTCGGCAACTGCGGGAGCTGGCGCTCGAAACCCCGGTCGTCGATTTCGTGAACAGTCTGTTCTCAGAAGCGCTTGCGCGCGGCGCCTCGGACGTTCACGTCGAGCCATTCGAGGACCGGTTCCAGGTGCGCATGCGCATCGACGGCATCCTCACCATCGCCCGCACGGGGCCGCGTTCGAGCTTCGATGCCGTCTGTTCGCGGATCAAGCTGCTGTCTGGCATGGACATCGGCGAGCGGCGGCTCCCCCAGGACGGCCGCCAATCGATTCGCGTGGCCGGTGCGGATCTCGACCTTCGCGTCTCCACATTGCCATCGGCATGGGGAGAGTCGGTGGTCCTGCGCCTTCTGGGCAAGTCCACCCGCCTGCCGGAGCTTTCGGAACTTGGCCTCAATGAGGACCAGGCCTCGCAACTGCTCGGGCTGGTGGACCGGCCAGAAGGGGTGGTGCTGATCAGCGGTCCGACCGGGTCGGGCAAGACGACGACCATCTACCGGCTCCTGGCGCACCTGAACGATGGGGCGAGGAAGATCGTCACCGTCGAAGACCCAGTGGAATTCGACCTGCCGGGCGTTGTCCAGGTGAAGGCGCGCTCCGACATCGGCCTGAGCTTCGCAGTTGGGCTGCGCTCGATCCTGCGCCAGGACCCGGACGTCATCATGGTCGGCGAGATTCGCGATTCCGAAACGGCGCGGATCGCGGTCCAAGCCGCCATGACCGGGCACTTGGTGATTTCCACCGTGCACACGAACTCGGCCCTGGCTGCGGCGGCGCGGCTCGTGGACTTGGGAGTTGAGGACTACCTCCTGGCCGATGTGTTGAGGGGCCTGGTGGGCCAGCGGCTGGTGCGTCGTCTGTGCCCCGATTGTGCGGCGCCCGCCGACGCCGAGGACGTCCGCGCGAGCGAAGCACTCCGCCCATCGTTAATCGGAAAGGCAGGCGCATGGGGCAAGACGGCCTGGAAGACGCCGGGCGGCTGCGAACGCTGCGACGGCCTGGGCTATCGGGGAAGGCTTGGCGTCTATGAGATCGTGCGCTCGACCTCCGAAATCCAGCATGAGATTCGCCGCCGCGCCTCAGAAGAACAGCTCACTCGCGCCGCCCGCCAGGACGGCTTCTTGACCCTGTTCGAGGACGGATATCGAAAGGCCAGGGCCGGACTCACTACGCTCGCCGAGGTGCGTCGTGTCACGGGGACGGGGGAGGCCGAAGTCGAAACGGGTTCTGCGCCGCCCACGGTCATGGGCTAGCGGCGCATGATCCAAGCCGGGGTCCCTGGCGAGCTCGCCTTCCGATACGACGCGGTCGGGCAGGACGGCCGCACGGTGCGCGACCTCGTTCATGCATCGGACGAGGCGTCGGCGTTGCGCCGGCTGGCGGCAGACGGACTCGTGGTGACCCGTCTGCGGGCCGTCGGCGCTCTAAACATCCGTCGAACGCGGCGCGAGCTGCGCTTCGGCGAGCGCGTGCTGGTGCTGCGTCAGCTCGCCCTCATGGTCAATGCAGGCGTGCCGCTCCTGGAGGCGCTGGAGACCGTCCGCGACGGACTGGATGCCGATGTCGGCCGAGACCAGTTCGCCGCCGTGATCGCGGCGTTGATGCAGGGCGATTCCTTTGGGCATGCGCTGGCCACCCACACCAGCGGCTTTCCGGCCTACGTCCACGCCCTGGCGTCGGTCGGCGAAGCTTCGGGCCGCATCGGCGAAGTGCTAGCCGACGCCGCCGGGCAGATGGACTTCGAGCACCGGCTGCAGCGAGAG
Source organism: Caulobacteraceae bacterium (assembly GCA_036509495.1). Taxonomy (GTDB): domain Bacteria; phylum Pseudomonadota; class Alphaproteobacteria; order Caulobacterales; family Caulobacteraceae; genus JANWHQ01. The sequence goes on along the minus strand of DATCFQ010000632.1, from coordinate 2,588 downwards.
CTGATCAATGCGCTGACCTATCCGCTCTTCTTGATGTGTGCAGGCGTCGGGGCGATCGGCTTTATCCTGATCAACATCGTCCCGCGCTTCTCGGCGATGATCGGTGATCACATCGACAAGGCTCCAGCCGCGTCACGCCTGCTGCTGCAGGTGGGTGATTACCTCAGCGCCCACACGACCATGGCCGGGCTCATCGCCGCCGGCGTCGTCCTCGCCGCCGTCACCGCCTGGCGCGATCGGGGATTTCGGCAACGGCTCTATCGTCTAGGGCGTCGCGCGCCGCTCGTTGGAGGCTTGCTGAAGGCCCGCGAGATCGCCCTGTGGTCGCGGCTCGCCGCCTTCGCCCTGGCCCACGGGGTGGAGATCCTGAATGCGGCGGCGCTGGCGCGCCAAGCTATGCCGGACGGCCAGCTGCGCACGGGCCTGCTGGCCTTCGAGAGCGACCTGAAAGCCGGCAGGCCGGTCGATATCGCCCTCGCGCGCAACACGACTCTGTCGGCCATGGACCTCAGCTTGCTCCGTGCGGGCCAGAGGTCGGGGGCCCTGGCGCCGATGTTCGCCGCGCTGGCCGACAAGTACGAAGGTGAGCTCCGGGACGGCCTCAAGCGGCTGATGTCGCTCATCGAGCCCACGGCCATCGGCCTCATCGCTCTGGTCGTTGGCGCAGTGGCCCTGTCCTTGGTCCTAGCGCTGACGAGCATCTACGACACCGTCTACTGATGGCGATGCTGGCGCCTTGGACCGGGGGGCTCGCCGTGGCCTCCGCGGCCCTAATCGCAGGCTTTGGTCCATTTCCCCTGCTCGCAAGGCTCCGATCAGACCAAACGACGTGGAATGACGATCTCTGGACGCCCGCGGGGGCGATGGCGGCGGGCTTGTCGGTGTTCGCTTTGAGCGGCGGGTTTCTGGGTTGGCGGATCGGGACGGAGCTTGGCGTCGCCGCCGCTTGCCTGTCGGCGATGGCGCTGATCGATCTGCGCTATCTGGTGATCCCTGATCTGCACGTGGTCATGTTGGGCGTCGTGGCCCTGGCAGGCCCGCTCTCCTTGGCCTGGACAGAGGCCGGGGTTGGCGCACTGATCGGCGGGGGCCTGCTGTTTGCGGTGCGCGCGCTGTTCCGCTGGCGGACCGGCCGCGACGCGCTGGGACTCGGCGACATCAAGCTTATGCTCGCGCTCGGCGCGCTTTGCGGACCGGAAGCGGTGCTTTGGAGCATCGTCGCCGCCTCGGCCCTCGGCATCGGCGTTGGTCTCGTGCGCAATCGATTGCGGTTGCTCGGTGCATCAGTGTTGCCGTTCGGGGCCCTGGCCGCAGGGCCCGCCCTGGCGGCGTTGGCCTTCATTGCCGTCGGAGCCACGCCGTGAGCCGACGCGGCTTCAGCCTGATCGAGGCTCTTGTGGCGATGATCATCGCCGCCATGGCGCTCCTGGCGGTGTTCGAGCTCCAGCATCAGCTGGCGGACGGCCAGCGACGCTACGAAGCCGCGCTGGCCCTGGCGAGCCTGCAGCGCGATGCCATCTCCCTCACCGAGGACCTCAATCCGATGGCCGAGCCCGCCGGCGAGCGAGAAATGGCGGGCGGGCGTCGGCTGATCTGGCGCGCCTCGTCCCTGACCGAAATCCGGCCGCAGCTCGGCTATCCTTCGGGCGCGGGCCAGTTCGACGTGCGGCTCTATCGCCTAGATGTCGATATTCTCGATCCTCACGGCGGGCGGATCGGCGGCGTGTCCTTGGATCGGCTGGGATGGCGAACCGCGAGCGCGACCCCACAGGCCGCACTGCGCTAGCGGGCCGTTCCTGGAGGAACTGGCCGAGGTGAGGAAGCAGATCGAGCCTTTGCTGATGGCGGGAGAGATGGCACGCCTGTTCCGCAGGTGATGCGTCCGGCGGCGTGAGAAGCTGGTTCATTGCGGGCCGCCTTGCTTGACACCCCCGAAAGGCGCTTCCGCCGGAAGCGCCCGCACGAATCGGCTGGAGATGACGCGCTATGCGGACCGATGCACTGCAAGCCGACGCGTTGGCGATCGAGTCCACGCGGCGTACCATTGGCGACCGCCGCCGGCGGGATCTTGAACTCTCGCCGAGCGAAGCTCCATAGATCCCACTGAAAGGCGGACAGTCGCTTCGCTCAAGGACGACATTGCGGAAGACCTCGGCCGGATCGTCTCCCGGCCTTCCGACACAGGCGCGACGGAGGCGGGCGGTTCATCGAGACCGTGCTGGAGGACCCGCGCAGGGCGGGGGTCGAGGGTCTGGTCGCGCCGCGTTGCGGTCAGCGCCGAGGGATTGACGCCCGTCTAGATCGACTGGCGACCTCTGGGATCTGGCGGCGGCGCCGAACTCGATTTGGTGCGGCGCATATCCCAACGAAGTCCGCCTGACCGGTGCTTCTGGCGGTGAGCCGCGCCCTGAAGCGGTCCAGCTTCGCCTCGAGCATTCCTGGCCGCGGCGTCAAGATCGGCCGCGGCCGGACAGCACACTGGTCTCCATCCTGCCCGAAGCCGAACGAGGATTTGCTCGTGTCCGTTCGAAGATTTTCTGAAGCACCCGGTCACCGGGTTCGATCCCCAACTGGCCCGTCCTACCCCC
>DATCFQ010000631.1:0-2005 GCA_036509495.1 Caulobacteraceae bacterium | reverse complement strand
CACCCGCGCCTTCCTGGAGACGGTGATCGACAACATCCCGTCGGGCCTGACGGTGAAGCGCGCCGTCGACCGCAGGCTGCTGCTCGCCAACCAGGCGGTCGCCCGGATCTTCGGCTTCGAGCGGGCCGAGGACAACCTCGGGCGCACCAACGAAGAGGTGTTCGACGCGGAGATCGCCGCGCGCTTCACCGAGCGCGAGCACGAGATGATCAGGACCGGCGGCAACCGCTTCTACGAAGCCGAGCCGGTCGAGACCCGCCGCGGGGTCCGCTATCTCAACCAGCTGAAGGTGCTGATCCCCAACGCCGAGGCCGGCGACTATATCCTGTCCATTTCCGACGACGTGACCGAGCAGAAGATCACCCAGGACGCGCTGAAGGAGGCGCTGGCGCGGGCCGAGGCGGCGAGCGTGGCCAAGAGCGAGTTCCTGGCCAATATGAGCCACGAGATCCGCACGCCGCTGAACGGAGTGCTGGGGCTCGCCGACGCCCTGGCGCGCATGGACCTCAGCGCCCCGCAGCGCGAGATCGTCCAGATGATCGTGGGCTCCGGCAAGGCCCTGACCGCCATCCTCAGCGATGTGCTGGACCTGGCCAAGGCCGAAGCCGGCCAGCTCGAACTCGCCGGCGAGTCGTTCAGCCTGCGCGAGACCATCGGCTCGGCCGCCTTCCTGTTCGAGACCGTGGCCCGGGACAAGGGCGTCGGCTTCCGGGTCGAGTTCGATCCGGACGCCCCCGACCGGCTGCAGGGCGATCCGCTGCGCATCCGCCAGGTGGTCTCCAACCTGATCAGCAACGCCGTGAAGTTCACCTCGCACGGCGAGGTCCGGATCAATGTCGCGGCCAAGGCGGACGCCAGGGGCGGGGTGCGCCTCAGCGTCAAGGTGAAGGATACCGGTCCCGGCTTCAGCGAGGAGGTGCGGGCCAAGCTGTTCAGCCGCTTCGAACAGGGCGACGGCTCGATCACCCGCCGCTATGGCGGCACGGGCCTCGGCCTTTCGATCGCCAATGCCCTGGCCCAGATGATGGGCGGCCAGATCGACTGCCGCGCCCGCCTGGGCGAAGGCGCGGTCTTCATCTTCCGCGCCCGCCTCGAGCTGAGCAGCGCTGCGTCGGTGGAGACCGCCCCGGCCATGGGCGCCGGGCGGGCGAACCTCGGCCGCCGACCGCGGGTGCTGCTGGCCGAGGATCACGAGGTCAATCAGAAGGTCGTGCAGCTGATGCTGGCCGATGCCGCCGAGCTGGTCATCGTCGCCGACGGCCAGGAGGCGGTCGAGCAGGCGCTGGGACCGCTGCGGTTCGACATCGTGCTCATGGACACCCAGATGCCGGTGATGGATGGCCTGACCGCCACGCGGCGTATCCGCGAGCAGGAACTCCGGCTCGGCCTCAGCCGCACGCCGATCATCTCCCTGACCGCCAACGCCATGGCCCACCAGGTTCAGGCCGCGATGGACGCCGGCGCCGACCGCCACCTGGCCAAGCCGATCACCGCCGAAGCGCTCTACGGCGCGATCGAGAAGACGCTCTTCCCGGCGACGGCGGGGGCGGCGAACGGGGCCACCGAAGCGGCGTGACCTCGGCCCCAGCGGGGCGATGCTCAGCCGATCCGCGCTGTCACCCGATAGACCCCGACGCCCGGACTGCGCCTGAAGGTCAGCTCCCGCGGCCTCGGGTGCAGCTCGCAGACAAAGATGGTCTCGGCGTCGGCGCGCACGAAGATCTTGACGTGCAGCCGCCCGTCCTCGGCGCGCAGAACGCAGCCCTCTTCCTGGCGAGGCCAGGCGGCCGGATCATAGACGATCGCGGAGCCGGAGGCGGCCCAGGGCCGCAAGTGGTCGTCGGGCATCTGCAAGGTGCGGTTCTGACCGGCGCAGAGCGCCGCCAGCTTCAGTCCCGAGCCGTCCGCGCCGTCCGCATCCTCCGCCGGCCCTGGCGTGGGCGGCCCTGACCCGGCCTCTGCGACGCCGGGGCCGCGGCCGGCCCGGAGCGCCTCGTCCGCCGCC
>DATCFQ010000630.1:0-3406 GCA_036509495.1 Caulobacteraceae bacterium | reverse complement strand
TGAGGCCGAAGGAATATTCGGTGAAGGTCGGGTTGCTGAGGACCAGGGTCTGGCCGCCCGGCAGGGCGAACTGCGAGAAGCCGAAGGAGGAGAGGTTGACCCGCGTCTCGGCCACCCCTGCATTGGCGTCCAGGCTGGCGCGCGAGGCCTGGGCGGCGATGGCGTCGCGGGCCTGCAGCAGCGATTGGCGCGCCGCTTCCAGGTTGTGGTTGCCGGCCACGGCGGCGCGGATGGTCTGGTCGATCTCGGGCGACTGGAACAGGGCCCACCAGTCGCCGGCCAGCCGCTCGCCGAGCTGCGCCTGGGTGGTCGGCAGGTCGCCAGTCATGGCGTAGCCCTGGGCCTGGGGCGTCGCCGGCGCCTTGAAGTCGGGGCCCACGGTGGTGCAGGCGGCGGTCACGGCCGCCAGCGAGACGAGGCAGAAGAGGCGGGTCTTGCGCAAGGGTCTACTCCATGACCGGCGGCTTGGGGCCGTCGGCGGTCTTCTTTGGCGCGCGCATCAGGAACAGGATCGGCAACAGGCAGACCATCACGATGGTCATCAGCCAGAAGTCGTCGATATAGGCGATCATCGCCGATTGGCGGGCGATCATGCCGTTGATCTGCGCCAGCCCCTGGAACGTCGGCCCGTTCGGCATCAGCCGCTGCACCACCGGATTGTCGGGCCGGATGTGCTGGGCGAGGTTAGAGCGGGCGACCTGCATGTTCTCCACCAGGATCACCTGCAGGATCGAGATGCCCACCGAGCCGCCGATGTTGCGGATCAGGTTGGAGATGGTCGCTCCCTGGGTCCTGAGGTGCGGCGCCAGGGTGGCGAAACCCAGCGTCGACAGCGGCACGAAAAACAGGCCCATGGCCAGGCCCTGGATGAAGCCGGACCAGATCAAAGGCCCCGAGCCCATGTCCGGTGCGAACCGGCTCATCATGAAGAAGGAGGCGCCGATCAGGCCGATGCCCACGCCCATCAGGAGACGCGCGTCGAAGCGCGACACCAGCCGTCCGGCCGCCACCATCGAGATGAAGCCGCCGATGCCGCGGGCCATCATGATCACCCCGGCGTGGAACACCGGATAGCCGTAGAAGTTCTGGATCAGCACCGGCACCAGCGCCATCGAGGCGTACATCGATCCCATGATGAAGACCGAGGCGATCAGGGTGGTGCGGAAGTTGGCGTCCTGGAACAGCTCGCGGCTGAACAAGGGCGCCTTGACTGTCAGGGTGTGGATGATGAACAGGTAGCCCCCGAGGCAGGCGACCACCAGTTCGATCCAGGTCTCAGGGGATCCGAACCAGTCGTTGGTCTGGCCACGGTCCAGCATCAGCTGCAGCGAGGCGAGGCCGATCGACAGGCTGATGAAGCCGAAGAAGTCGAACTTCGCGACCTTGGCGGTGCCCTTGCCCGGCATGAAGAACCAGGTGCCCAGGAAGGCCACCATACCGACCGGCACATTGATGAAGAAGCACCAGCGCCAGCTGTAGTTCTCGGTCAGCCAGCCGCCCAGGGTGGGGCCCAGGATCGGGCCCAGCACCACGGCGCTGGCGAAGGTGGCCATGGCCTGGCCGTAGCGCTCGGGCGGATTGATATCGAGCAGGGTCGCCTGGGCCAGCGGGATCAGAGCCGCGCCGGCGACGCCCTGGATGAAGCGGAAGGCGACGATCTGGGTCAGGGTCTGGGCCGCGCCGCACATGGCCGAGGCGAGGGTGAAGCCGGCCACCGAGAACAGGAACACGGTCTTGCGGCCCAGCCGGTCCGATAGCCAGCCGGTCAGCGGCGTCATGATCGCCGCGGCGACGATGTAGAAGGTCAGGACCCAGACGATCTGGTCCTGGGAGGCGGACACGCTGCCCTGGATGTGCGGCAGGGCGACGTTGGCGATGGTGGTGTCCAGGGTCTGCATCAGGGCCGCAGCCATGATGGAGACTGTGATGAAACCCGCGTTCGGAACTCCACCCCCCTTGGAGGCGGCGGTCATCCGTTGGGTCCGAACAGGTGGCGCTTGAAGCCCGTGTCGACCTTGACCCCGGTGCTCAGACCGGCGGCCGGCTCGAGCGCCGGATTGCAGGAGAAATTGATTCGGACCGGCAGCCGCTGCACCACCTTGACCCAGTTGCCGGAGGCGTTCTCGGCCGGCAGCAGCGAGAAAGTCTGGTCGGTGGCGGGCGAGATCGAGGAGACGTGGCCCTGGCACTTATAGCCGGAATAGGCGTCGATCTTGACCGACACCGGCTGGCCCAGCCGCATGTGCTTGAGCTGGTTTTCCTTGAACGCCGCCTCGATCCACGGAGCCCCTGTGACCAGGTGGAAGGTCGGCGCCGCGGCATTGATGTAGTCGCCGACCTGCAGCTCCTCGACCTTGGTCACCCGGCCGTCCTGCGGCGCGAGGATGGAGGTCCATTGCTTGTTCAGTTCGGCCCGGGCCAGCATCGCATTGGCCTGGCGGACGGTGGCGTGGGCGTCGATCGATTCGTCGGCGCGGCCGCCGAGGGAGGCCAGGGCCTGTGCGAGGCCCTGCTGGGCGGTGCTGACGCCGAGCTTGGCGGCGTCCGCCTGGTGCGCGGCCTGGTCGTATTCGGCCTGAGAGACGGCGCCGGCGGCCTCCAGGCCCTTGTTGCGTGCTCGCTCGCGCTCGGCGTAGGCGGCGGTGCTCTGGGCGGTCTGCACGTCGACCAGGCGCTGGCGATAGGTGGCGAGCTGGGCCTCGAGCTGCTGGCGCGAGTCGGCGACCTGGGCCTGGGCCGAACTGATGGCGATGTCGAAGGGCGCCGGATCCAGCCGGAACAGCACCTGGCCGGCCTTGACCTTCTGGCCTTCCTTGACGTCGACCTCGACCACGCGACCAGCGATGTTGGCGCTGACGTCGACGCCGGCGGCGTGGATATAGGCGTCGTCGGTCGATTCGTAGCGGCCGCCGGTCAGGTAGACGAAGCCGGCCCCCAGGATGACCACGGCGACGCCGCCGATCATCAAGGGCGCGCGCAGCTTGGCCAGGGGCCCTGCGCCGGTGGGCGGCTCGGGCCGCTTGGTGGCGTCCGTCGCTGGGGCGCCCGCGGCGAACTCGTTGGCGGCTGGCTCTTTCAAGGGCGGTGTCCGGAAAGGTTGCAGCCCCGGCGCTCATCTTTGGGGGGAGGACCGCCGTTCGAGAACGACGGGAGCGCCGGGGCTTGCAGGTTCAATTAAGAGTTGCCGTTGTATGATTCAAATGAGAACTTGTCACGCCTGACATGCGGGAAGTTCATTTCCAGACCCTCGACCTCAACCTGCTGCGCGTGTTCGACGCACTGGCGGAGGAGCGCAGCGTCACGCGCGCCGGCGAACGGCTCGGCCTGACCCAGTCGGCGGTCAGCCACGCCCTCAATCGTCTCCGATACGCCCTCGAAGATGAATTGTTCCTCCGCGGCCCCGACG
>DATCFQ010000629.1:0-4032 GCA_036509495.1 Caulobacteraceae bacterium | reverse complement strand
CAGGTGATAGGCGGCCGTGGCTTCCTGGGGAGGCGCGTTGAACTTCCGTCCCAGTTCGAGCAGCCGCTCGGCATAGCCCGACAACAGATGGGCCGGTACGATGTTGGTCATCGTCAGCCCCTGGACCATCGCGTGGCCGAGGCTGTGCGGATGCCCCAGGGTTTCGGCCAGTGCGATGGCTTCGCTCAGGGAAGCCAACCCTCCATCGATGTCTCCCGAATAGGCCAGGGCTATGGCCCTGGCGCCGAAGGCGCAGACTCCGGGATCGTGGCCCCCGAAGATCAGGCCCAGCCTGTGGTGTCTCTCGCTGTCATAGAGCTCGATCCCGCGCTCGGAGTCCTGCCGTGTGGCGACGCAGTCTCCGGCAAAGAGCCCGGAGGACCATCGGCAGTGGAGCGCCTCGAGCTTGTGGTCTTCGTCATCCGATTGTCCGCTGATCACCACCAGCTCTTGGGCGAAAGCGGCCGCGTCATCGAGTTCACCAGCGACATTGGTGTTAAACCAAAGGCCCCAGACCGACTTGAACAGCGCATCGACATCGCCCACGGCGCGACTGAGCGCTTCGGCGCGGCGATAGATCACTCTGAGTTCGGGGTTCTGGATTCCCTTGATGACCACCAAGGCAGGGCCGAGTTTCAGCAGCAGGGCGAGGATGCGCCGATCCCGCTCCGGGGCCTGGGGCAGAAGCTCGGCCTGGCGCAGGGCGTCCTCGTAACTTGAAGCCGCTTCGACCATGGCGTTGGCGGTTGCAGCCCGATCGCCCGCCTGCTCCGCGTAGGTCGCGGCGTCCAGGGGCAGGCCGGCCAGCCGGAAGTGCTGGGCCAGCAGCTCCGGCTCGGTGCGCGCGGCCTCGGGGAACGATGTCGCCAGCTCGCGGCCGCAGGCTTGGTGCAGCCGGCGGCGCTCCGACAGAAGCAGGCTTTCATAGGCGGCGTCGCGGACCAGGGCGTGCTTGAATTCATAGCGGGGCTCGCCCTGACCCCCGATGGATCGGATCACGTCGTGAGCGACCAGGAGAGACAGGTCGCCGTCCAGCTGCTCGGAGGTCAGGTTCGAGACCTGCGCCAGAAGCGGCAGCGCGAACCGGCGGCCGAGCACTGAACAGAGCTGCGCCGTATGTTTGGCGCCCCCGAGCTGGTCCAGCCGCGCCATCAGGGAACTCTGCAGCGAATCGGGGACGGCTTGGTGGGTGTTCGCGTGGGCCTCGAACACCCCGGCGCTGAGCTCCTCGACGAACAGCGGGTTGCCATCGCTGCGGGAGAGGATCTCCTTCACCATCGCGCCCTGCGGCGCGGCCACCGAAGCGATCTCCCGTATCAGCACTTCGCAGTCGCGATTATTCAAACGGTCGAGTCCGATGATGCTGACATCGGGCCGACCGTTCCACGGCGATACGAACTCCGGGCGGGCCGTCAACACCGTCAGCATCGGCACATCTGCAGAGCCGCCGACGACCCGGGTGACCAGCTCGAGGGTCGTCGCGTCGATCCAGTGCGCGTCCTCGAGCAGCAGCAGGAGCGGTTCGAGGGCGGCGATCCGGCGCACCCAATCGCTGAGGGCGGCGATGGTGGCCGAGCGCAGCGCCGCCGGCGCCAGGTCCGGCGGGGCATAGCCGCCGTCGGGCGGTATCGCGAGCACCTGGGCGAAGATCGGGAGGGCGTCGTCCAGAGGAGTCCGGCTCGCGCCGAGAAGCCGTGCGAGCTTTTCGAGCCGCGTCGCCGGCGGATCCGTGTCGGCGATGGCGGCTGCAAGGGTCAGGTATTCGACGATCGGGTAGAGCGCCCTGGTCTGGTGGTAAGGCGAACACTGCCAGGTGACGAACCCATGCGGCTGGCCCAGGATGCGGTCTTGGAGGGCTTCCGCCAGGCGCGACTTGCCCATTCCCGCTTCGCCGAGGATCAGCACCGCCCGGCCAGTTCCCTCGGCCGCCGTACGCCATCGATCCGCAAGCAGAGACAGTTCGTGTTCGCGCCCGACGAAGGACGTGCGAACCGATCGAGCGGCCCGGAACCGGCTCGAATGCAGCGCTTGACGCAGTGGTCGCCAGGCCCGCACCGGGTCCGAGAAGCCGCTGAGGGCGTGCTCACCCAGCGCTTCGCACTCGAACAGCTGTCCGACCTGACGGTGGGTGGCGTCGGAAATCACCATGGCCCCCGGGGAGGCCAGGGCCTGGAGACGGGCGGCGAGATTGAGGGCCTCGCCGGCGATGTTGTCCTCGCGAGCCGGGCCCTCGCCGGCCTCGCCCCCGACCACCACCAGGCCGGTGGCGATGCCGATGCGGCATTGCAGCGGCTTGCCGTCAGGCTCCCTCAGGCCGCGCACCAGGTCGACCACCTGGAAGCCGCAACGAATGGACGTCTCGGCCGCGTCCTCGCGAGCCTGTGGCCATCCGAAATAGGCGAGCACCCCATCGCCCAGATACTTGGCGACCCTCCCGCCGGCGGCGGCGATCGCGCGGGCGACCAGGTCCTTGTAGCTCGTCAGCAGCTCGGCCAGCACCTCCGGATCGATTTCCACCGACATGCGCGTCGAGCCGACGAGGTCGACGAACATCACGGTGATCTGACGCCGCTCGGGCGCGGTGACGGGGTCGAAACGTTCGGGCGTAACAGGGGAGGCCGGGAGCGCCCCCGGCCGGTCGGCCGTCCCGGCGAGCGCCGCGAGGATGAGCCGCCGAGGTCCCAGAGGGATGCCGATTTCCCTGAAGTCGTCTTCCGTCAGGTGAGGGAGTGCAAGGAAGTCGACTTCCGCCGCCTCGAACACCGATGCATAACGCTCGAGGCCAAGCGTTGTCAGCCACACCTGCAGTTCAGCCATCACGCCCGTCGTTGTCCTGAGTGGGCTTCATCTTGCCATGGCATGGTATGGCCGAGAACGCCTCACGCCGTAGGTGGCGCACGTCACACGAGATCCTGGGGCCACGACCGCTCCCCGGTTAAAGTAGCCGCGCCAGCATCAGCACCAGCCCGGCCAGCGAAACGCCGTAGGCCAGCGAGCGGAGCCACGGGACGCCGAACAGGTAGAGCGGCAGATAGGCCACGCGTCCGCCAAACCACAGGCCGGCTCCCAGCGCCCCATTGCCGCCGGTCTTGTCGGCGACCAGCAGCGCCAGGGCCAGGGCGATGAACGCCGGATAGGTTTCCTTGAAGTTCTCCAGCGCCCGCTGGGCCCGCCCGGGATACTTGCCCAAGGGCGGCTGGCCCTCGTCACGCGGGCCGGCGTTCCAGGCCAGACCTCTGAGCGGCGACACCAGCGCGCCCTGCACGGCGATATGGGCGATCAGCAGCAGCACGGACCAGGCGAGCAGTTGCAGTTCCAGGGTCATCGAAACGATCCTCTCGATCGGCGGCTGTGGGCCGGGCCGCTCACCATCGTCCCGGCGTCCCCGGCCAGCAAGGGTTCCGATTGACCTCACCGGCGAACGAGCGCGTGAAGGTCCATGGCCAGGGAAACCGTCTACATCGTGCAGACCTATGTCCGCGGACGCGGCCGGGGGCTGAAGGCCGAGCAGCAGGTGGGCTGCAAGACCGCCGAAGAGGCGCGGCGCAAGGCCGAGCGGCTGGCCCCGCTCAGGGTCGGGGTGGTGGCCTTCGCGGCGACCGCGGACACCGAACTCGGCGACTATGACGAGAACCCGGTGATCCTGTTCCGCTCCGGCGAGCTGCCGCACCCGTTCACCGAGGCCTGAGCCCGCTCAGGCCGCTCAGCCTCAGCGCTTCTTGCCGAGCTCGGTGGCGATGTCCTTGGTCAGGCGGCCGACCTTGCGGTGGGCGGCGCTGATCTGGTCGCGGGTCACGCCCCAGCGCTTCATCCAGTACTCGACCGCCTTGCGCTCGGTCAGGTCGAGCCGCTCCTTGTCGATGAAGCCGCGCTTGTCCTTCAGGCCAGCCATCGCAACCCGCCTATCGCTTCAGCCAGGGCTTGGACTTGTTGGCGGCTATGGCGTCGGCCTGGTCGCGCTGGAACTTGCCGCCTCGGGGCGGCTTGGGCCGGGCCGCTCACCATCGTCCCGGCGTCCCCGGCCAGCAAGGG
>DATCFQ010000628.1:0-2056 GCA_036509495.1 Caulobacteraceae bacterium | reverse complement strand
AGGGCTTGCCGTAGAGGCCGGCGATGACCGCGCGGGCCTCGTCCAGGGCCTCGGGCGCGCTCTGCACGCCGTCGGTGCGCATATAGGTGATCAGGCCGACGGTCTCGCCGCCGATATCGATGCCCTCATAGAGGCGCTGGGCGGCCTGCATGGTGCGCTGGGCTGAGAAGCCGAGCTTGCGCGACGCCTCCTGCTGCAGGGTCGAGGTGGTGAAGGGCGGCGCGGGATTGCGCCGGGCCGGCTTCTTCTCGACCGCCGTGATCTTGAAGGTCGCGGCCTGCACGGCGGCCTTGGCGGCGTCGGCGGCGGCGGCGTTGGGCAGGTCGAACTTGGCCAGCCGCTTGCCGTCGTGCTTGACCAGTCGGGCGGCGAAGGGATCGGAGCCGGCGGTGACGTCGGCCTCGACGGTCCAGTATTCTTCTATTCTGAAGCGTTCGATCTCGATCTCGCGATCGACCACCAGACGCAGCGCCACCGACTGCACCCGGCCGGCCGAGCGCGATCCGGGAAGCTTGCGCCAGAGCACCGGTGACAGCGTGAAGCCGACCAGGTAGTCCAGCGCGCGGCGGGCCAGATAGGCGTCGACCAGCTCCATGTCGATGTCGCGCGGATGCTTCATCGCCTCGGTGACGGCCGACTTGGTGATGGCGTTGAACACCACCCGCTGCACCACCGCGTCCTTGACCACCTTGCGGTTGTTCAGCACCTGCAGCACGTGCCAGCTGATCGCCTCGCCTTCGCGATCCGGGTCGGTGGCCAGGATCAGCTTGTCGGCGCCCTTCATGGCCGCGGCGATGTCGGAAAGCCGCTTGGCCGCCTTGGGATCGACCTCCCAGATCATCTCGAAGTCGTCGTCGGGCTTCACCGAGCCGTCCTTCGACGGCAGGTCGCGCACGTGCCCATAACTGGCCAGCACCGTGTAACCGGAGCCCAGGTACTTGTTGATGGTTTTAGCCTTGGCCGGGCTCTCGACGACGACGACGTTCATGCAATCTCATGGGATGGACTGACCGGGAAATGGTCCAGCCAAGGGCGCGGAAAGTGGGGGCGACACCCCGCCCGTGTCAACTTGGGGTTTGTTGCGGGGTCGTTTTAGGCCTTCACAGCCAACCCGCCGGGCAGCAATTCGGCCCGGTTTGCGAGCGCCAGTTCGGTCAGGGCGGCATAGACCATGGCCGCCGGCGCGGCCGTAATGCGCACCAGCTCATCGTGCGGGGTCGGGGTCGGCGACAGCAGCTCGGCGATGCGGTCGCGCAGGGCGGCGATCTCGTCCTCACCGCCGGGATCGGCGCCGTCGCCATAACCGCGATCCGGTTCGCGCAGGCTTGAGAGGCCGGAAATGGCCCGCAGCACGTCATCAACGCCCTCGCAGAGCGCCGCGCCCTGGCGGATCAGGTCGTTGGTCCCCTTGGCGCGCGGATCCAGCGGCGATCCGGGCACGGCCAGCACCTCGCGGCCCTGCTCGGCGGCGAGACGGGCGGTGGTCAGCGAGCCAGATCGAAGTTCGGCCTCGACCACCACCACCGCGAGCGCCAGGCCCGAGATAAGCCGATTGCGCCGCGGGAAGTCGCGCGCCTTGGCCCGATGGCCCGGCAAGCGTTCCGAAACGATGCAGGCTTGTGCGATCAGCTGGTCGTAGAGGTCGCGGTTTTCGGGCGGAAACACATCGTCGACGCCGCCGGCGAGCACCGCGACCGTGCCCGTGGCGAGCGCGCCCTCGTGAGCGGCGCGATCGACGCCGCGCGCCATGCCGGAGACGACGATGTAGCCCTCCCGGCCCAGATCCCGCGCCAGGCCGCGTGCGAATCGCTGACCGGCCGCCGAGGCGATGCGGGCGCCGACGACGGCCACGGCGGGGCCAGCGAGCAGTTCGACGCGCCCCAGCGCCCAGAGGACCGGGGGCGGCGGATCGAGCGCCCGAAACATGGCGGGGAAATCGGGGTCGCAGGTGAGCATCAGACGTGCGCCCAGAGCTTTCCCGGCGACGATCTCCCGGTCGGCGTCCTCGGCCGCCGGAATGCGCAACGGCGTGGCGCGGCCGCCGCGGCTGGACAGG
>DATCFQ010000627.1:0-2103 GCA_036509495.1 Caulobacteraceae bacterium | reverse complement strand
CCGCCGGCGAGCTGGTGCGGCTGGCCAAGCGGCGCGGCGTGATCGTCATCCTGGTCGGCCACGTCACCAAGGAGGGCCAGATCGCCGGCCCCCGCGTGATCGAACACATGGTCGACGCCGTCTTCGCCTTCGAGGGCGAGCGCGGCTATCCGTTCCGCATCCTCCGCGCCGCCAAGAACCGCTTCGGCGCCACCGACGAGATCGGCGTGTTCGAGATGAGCGACGCGGGCCTCAGGGAAGTGAGGAACCCCTCGGCCCTGTTCCTCGGCGAGGGCGGAGCGCGCGCCTCGGGCGCGGCGGTGTTCGCCGGGATCGAAGGCTCGCGGCCGGTGCTGGTCGAATTCCAGGCCCTGGTGGCGCCATCCGCCTATGGCACGCCCCGCCGGGCCGTCGTCGGATGGGACTCCGGACGCCTGGCCATGGTGCTGGCGGTGCTTGAAGCGCGCTGCGGTCTTGGATTCGGCGACCGCGATGTCTACCTGAACGTCGCCGGTGGTCTGAGAATCAGCGAACCTGCGGCGGATCTCGCCGCCGCGGCCGCCCTCGTGTCCTCGGCCCTGGATGTACCCTTGCCGCAAGACTGCGTCGTATTCGGTGAAGTCAGCCTCTCAGGCGAAGTGCGCCCGGTCGGCCGCACGGAGTCGCGGATGAAAGAAGCCGCCAAGCTGGGATTCGGCCGGGCCCTGACCGCCCCGGCTGGCGCGGAGGGCGCGGGCCTGACCCTGGTCCCGGTGTCGCGCCTGGCCGACGCGGTCGGCCGGATTTCCGACGGGGCATGGGACTGAGCGCCGGCCATGACCATCTTCGACCTCATCGCCCTGATCATCCTGACCGCCTCGACGGCCATCGGCTTCGTGCGTGGCGGCGCGCGGGAGATGGTCACCGTCGTCGCCTTCATCCTGGCGGCGGTGATCGCCATCGTCGGCCTGAGAATCTCCGGCCCCATCGCCCGGCACGCCATCCACATCGGATTCCTCGCCAACGCGGTGGCGGTCCTGGTGGTGTTCGCCGTCGCCTACGCCCTGCTGCGGCTGGCGGGACGCCGGCTCACCCGCCGGATCCCGGGCGCCGACGCCGGCAGCCGCCTCGACCGTGGGCTGGGCGCCCTGTTCGGCCTGGTTCGCGGCGTCGTGGCGCTGGGCGTGCTGTCGCTGCTGTTCACCGTCGCCACCCCGCCCGAGCGGACACCCCGGTGGGTGAAGCATGCGGCTCTCTACCCCCTCTCCAGAGCGGCCGGTCATGTGCTATTAGCGCTGGGCCCGGAGGGTTCGGCCGTGGCCCACAAGGTCGTGGGCGGGCCCGCCGAGGGCCAGAGCTCCGCTTCGGATGGACCCGGCTACGACGCCGCCTCGCGCAAGAGCGTGGATGATCTCGTGGAGAAGACCCGATGAGCGCTGAACCGCAGGTCGACGCCCCCCAGCCCGAGGTCGACGAGGACGCCCTGCGGCTGGAATGCGGCGTCTTCGGCGTGTTCGGCGACGAGGCGGCCAGCGCCATGACCGCGCTGGGCCTGCACGCCCTGCAGCACCGCGGCCAGGAGGCCTGCGGCATCGCCACCTACGACGGCCAGAGGTTCCACTACGACCGCCACGAGGGCCATGTCGGCGACGCCTTCGGCGGGTCCAATGTGGTCGAGCGCCTGCCCGGCCGCGCCGCTATCGGCCACACCCGCTACTCCACCGCCGGCGGCAGCTTCCTGCGCAACGTGCAGCCGCTCTATGCGGACCTCGAGGGCGGCGGCATCGCCCTGGCCCACAACGGCAACCTGACCAACTACGTCTATCTGCGCGACCGGCTGGTCAGCGAAGGGGCGATCTTCCAGTCCACCTCGGACTCCGAGGTGATCCTGCACCTGATCGCCCGATCCCGGCAGCGCAAGATCGTGGAAAAGTTCATCGACGCCCTGCGCCAGATCGAGGGCGGCTACGCTCTGGTGGCCCTGACCAAGAAGAAGCTGATCGGGGTGCGCGATCCGCTCGGCATCCGGCCCCTGGTGCTCGGCGACCTGGACGGCAAGCCGGTGCTGGCGTCGGAGACCTGCGCGCTCGACATCGTCGGGGCCAGCTTCGTGCGCGATGTCGAGCACGGCGAGATGGTGGTGAT
>DATCFQ010000626.1:0-2966 GCA_036509495.1 Caulobacteraceae bacterium | reverse complement strand
GGCCCGCTCGCCGGCCAGCAGCGGGGCCAGGGCGCGGGCGGCCGAGGCTAGGGTCTCGCGCTTGCCGTCCGAGCCCGAGGTCTTCAGGGCATAATCCATCACGCGGCCTCGTAGGCGTCGGTGCTCTGCTGCGAGCGCAGGATCTGGCCGTATTCGGGGCTGGTGTGGGCGAGCTCGGCGTGGGTTCCCATGGCCAGCACCTCGCCTTCCATGAGCAGGATGATCTGGTCGTAGCCCTCGACCGGGGCCAGCTTCTGGGTGATCGAGATCAGGGTCAGGTGCGGATAGTTGCGCTGCACATTGGCCAGGATGCGGGCCTCGGTGGCCAGGTCGACCCGGGCGGTGAAGTCGTCGAGGAACAGGATCCTGGGATCCAGCGCCAGGGCGCGGGCCAGCATGATCCGCTGTTTCTGCCCGCCCGACAGCGACGTGCCGCGCTCGGAAACGATGGTCTCCAGCCCCTGGGGCAGGCCGGCGATGAAGTTGTGCAGGTCGGCCGTGTCGATCGCCCGGGCCAGCTGGGCCTCATCGACCTTGGCGTTGAAGGCGATGTTTTCGCGGAGGGTCAGATTGAACAGCTGGCTGTCCTGGAAGACGAAGCCGATCTGGGCGTAGAGGCCGTCACGGGCATAGTCGTCGATCGGCCGGCCGTCATAGAGCACCTGGCCCGAGGTCGGGGCCAAAAGGCCGGTCATGGCGTAGAGCAGCTGCGACTTGCCCGCCGCGGTGGGGCCGGCGATGGCGGTGCGGGTCCCCGGCGCGATCTTGAACGACACGTCGTCCAGCACCTTGCGCTCGCCATAGGCCAGGGTGAGGCCGCGCACCTCGATGGCCCCGGTGAGCGTGGCGGTCAGGTCGCCCCGGGCCGGCGGCGGCGGCGCGTTCAGGACCAGGCTGATGCGCAGATAGGACGCCTGGGCCTGGCCGATGGCCATGGAGGTGAAGCCGATGATGATGATCGGGAAGATCAGGATGCCCAGATAGGCGTTGAAGGCCGAGAACTCGCCGAGGCTCATCTCGTGGACGATCACGAAATGCCCGCCCAGGGTCAGGATGATCAGGGTGGCGATGTTGGCCAGCAAGGTGATGATCGGAATCATCGCCGCGAACTGGCGAAGGATCTTCAGGCTGGTGGTCCGCGCCTCTAGGTTGATGGCGGTGAAGCGGACGAACTCGCGCGCCTGGGTGTCCAGCAGCCGCACCAGGGCGGCGCCGACGATGTTCTCGTTCAGCACCCGGTTCAGCACGTCGATGATGCCCTGCATCTGGCCGAACATCTTCCTCACCCCGCCCAGCACGACGAAGAAGGTCACCCCGATCAGGGGAAGCACCACGAGGACCGCCAGCGCCAGCTTCCAGTTCAGCCAGAGCAGCAAGGCGCTGGCGGCGATGATCACGAACACCGAGGAGATCAGCGAGGCCACCGCCTGGGCGACGAAATTCTTGATGGCGTCGACATCGGAGGTGAGGTTGGTCAGCAGCTTGGCCGGCGTCATCGCCTCGACCGCGGCGTAGGTCTGGCGCGAGATCACCTCCACCAGCCGCGCGCGCAGGTCGCGCGCCACCCGCTCCGAAGCGATGATCTGCACCACGTTCTGCAGGTTGCCGAACAGGAAGGCGCCCAGCG
Source organism: Caulobacteraceae bacterium (assembly GCA_036509495.1). GTDB lineage: Bacteria > Pseudomonadota > Alphaproteobacteria > Caulobacterales > Caulobacteraceae > JANWHQ01. The sequence continues at coordinate 1,339 of DATCFQ010000626.1, read as the reverse complement.
ACAGGGCGACCAGCTCGGACAGCGACAGCGAAAGGTCCAGGGTCCGGGCGGTGAAGGCGTCGATGGCGTGGGCGATGACCTGGGGCACGAACAGGCCAAGCCCGCTCGAGCCCACGGTCAGGGCGACCATCAGCCCGATCCAGCCCTTGTAGGACTTGAGCAGCGACGCCAGCCCCGGCGGCCCGGGTCTTCTTTTCGGCCTATCCGGCAAGCTCACTCTCCCCCGACGACTCGCCCGCCACGCTACCAGATGTGCACGCAAGGGGCGGGCGCAAGGTCGAGCCTGTCGCAGGCCGGAATCATCACCCCCCCGCTCACCCCGGCGGAGGCCGGGGCCCAGGACAAGTCAGCTCCCAGCCCTCCAGAGAGTTCACTTCATATATGACAGCGGCTCTTGGTGAATCACGGCTCTAACCTGTCCTGGGCCCCGGCCTCCGCCGGGGTGAGCGGGGTCTTGATGATTCCGCCTAACCCTCCCCCCTAGCGGAAATAGACGAAACTGCGGCTCTCGTAGCTCTCGCGGGGCGGTGCGTCGTTCACCGTCGGATCGGCGAAGGAGACGTGGGGGCAGCGCCAGGGGCCAGTCTCGATCGAGTCGTAGAGCTTGAACAGCACCACCTCGCCGGGCGTCATGTCCGGGTAGTAATACCAGCGGTGGGCCGGATCGAAGTGGAAGAGGAAGCCATTGCGGGCGCCTTGCGGCGGCGCGCTCAGCATCTCCTCGCGCGGCGGCATGACGCTCACCTGCACCAGGGCGTTGGGCACGCCGGACTGGGTGGCGACGCTTCGCGCATCGCAGATCGCCAGCGGCCGATCCTGCGGCGGCGGAGTGAGAGCCCGCCAGAGGTTCACCGCCATGTATCGCCGATAGGGCATTCCTGCCCGCCCCTCCTCGCCCAGGAGCGCCTGGGCCAGCCCCCGCGAGTCGGCGGCCGCGTAGTCGACATGGACGTCGCTGGCGGCCGGCAGCACATCGCCGTGCGACCGGCTCCGGTGCCGACGCCGGGCGCCGAACAACATCGCCTTGTCGGCCCCGGTCAGCCGCAGCAGCAAGGGCTCGATCTCGGCGGCGTAGGCGGCCTCGGCCCCCGCGTCGTCATAGAAATCGACCGCGCTCTCATGCCGGGCGAGCTCGAAGCCGCAGGCCTCCAGCGTCATCGGCGCCAGGGCGCGCCGGGCGTTGTGGATGAACACCTGGTGCGGCTCGAACGCCGCGGTGTTCACCTCGCGGCCATCTCCCACGTAGCGCAGGCTCGACCTGGCGTTCGCGTCGACATAGTCGACCGTCGCCAGGACGCCGTCGGCGGGATCCTCGGACGTTTGCATGCTCGCCTCCCTT
>DATCFQ010000625.1:0-3844 GCA_036509495.1 Caulobacteraceae bacterium | reverse complement strand
CCGGCGCCCTCGGCGAACTTCGGCTTCAGGTCTCTCTGGGCCTCGATCAACCCCATGAGCCGGCGGCCGTCGCGCACCTCGGGGTCCAGCTTCAGGGCCTGGGCGAGCGATTGGCGGGCGTCCTTCAGCCGCGTCAGGCCGGCCAGGGCGCGCGCCCTCAGCACCCAGGCCTTGGCGAAGGTCCGGTCGGCCTCGGTCAGGGAGTCGAACACCTGCAGCGCCTGTTCATGGCGCCCCTCCTCGACCAGGGTGCTCATCAGCACGCCGATGAAGCCGCCGCGCCGGAGCGGCTTGAGGCCGAGGGCGTCCAGCTCGATCAGCGCCTCGCCGATGGCGACGATGGCCATCCAGTCGTTGGTGCGCACCGCCGATTCGGCGACGGGGACGATGTGAGCGGGCCCGCGCCTGATCAGCTTGACATAATGCGCCTTGCGGGACGTGAAGCGGCGCCACCGCTCGCGCTTCAACTCGTCGAGATGGCGGTCGGTCAGGGTCATGCACGCGCTCGTGGGCAAGCGAGGCTTATGCCGGGACCGCGCCAAACGCGCCAGGGCCGGGGCTCAGAACGACAGCCGCATCGAGGATTGCAGCAGGGTCTGGCTCTGCAGCGGATCCAGGCCCTGTTCCTCCAGGCTCGGCCGCCGGCTCTGGATGTGCATGGCCTCCAGCCTGAGCTGGGCCTTCGGCGTCAGGTCGTAGCGCCAGGCGGCGGTCAGGGCCCAGCCGCGCTCGCCGCGATCGTCCTCCGCATCGTCGACGGCGGGGCGGAAGTTGCGGTCGCTGGTCTGGAAATACTCGGCCCGGCCGGTGATCCCGCTCCGCCCGAAGCTGTGGGTGACCAGCACAAAGGCGGAGGTGAAGCCGAGGTCGAGCCACTCAGCCCCGGATTGGTCGGGATAGCCCATCAGGGTCTGGCCGGTCATCACCTGGGACAGGATGCGGGTCCTGTCGCCCAGGTCATAGCTGGCGCCGAAGTTCCAGAAGCGTGTGGCCCAGGCCCACTGGTGGGCGCTGACGCTGACCTTGTCGCCGCGGTTGTCGTAGTAGAAGGCGTTGAGGGCCAGCCGGCCCGGCGGGTTCCAGTCCAGACGCCCATAGTAGCCGACACGGCCGTCGAGTTCGGCCGTCGATTGGGTGAAGGGGGTCTGGCGACTGGCCATGTAGCGGTCGATGGGCGGCAGGCTGAGGCCGCCGAAAGCGCCAGCCTTGATGTCGTCCAAGCCCCAGCCGCGGTAGGTCAGGAGCGTGCCGGAGGTGTCGTCGTAGCCGAACAGGCCGACCGTGGCGGAGACCTGCTGATCGCCGAAGGCGTGGGTGAGCTTGCCCTCGCCGCCGACCACCTTCACCTCCTCGCCGATCCAGCTGTTGATGGCCGAAGGCGTGATGGTGTCGACGACCGCCCAGGTCGGACCTGCGTGCTCCTCGGAGATGGGCGGATAGTAGAGGCCCGCGCGTGCGGAAAAGCGCGTGTCGCTGCGGGGCGCCGGCTTGAAGGTCAGATAGGCCTGGATCAGGTCGACCGGATGCTGCTGGCCGTCCTGGTGCTCGACGTCCACCACCGCGCCGAGGGCCCAGGTGAGCTGGGGTTTCCAGACCAGGGCCGCATCGGCCAGCGACAGCCGCCCCGAAAAGCCGCCGGCGCCGTCATAGCGGGTGCGCCCGAACCCGCCGTTCAGGAACGACGGCTGGCCGTCGGCGGCGACGGCGCGGATATCGAGCAGGCCCTCGAAGGCCTGGGGAGAGAGCAGGTCGGGGTCGGCGAGGGCGGGGCTGCAGGCGAACAGGATCGCGAGCAGGGCGCCCATGCGGCCAAAAGCGGTGTTCGACATGGCGGCCGTTCGTCAGGCGCGACGCCTCTTCCCCACCTCTTCATCCACCATAAACATCAAAAGTTCCTTGAGAGGCATCGGACGGGCCACCAGGTAGCCCTGGGCCAGGTCGCAGCCCATGCCGGCCAGCAGGCTGAGGGCGGTCGGCGTCTCCACCCCTTCGGCGGTGACCTTCAGGCCCAGGCTGTGGGCCAGGTCGATGGTCGAGCGGACCACCAGGGCGTCCTTCTGGCTCTCGTCGATCTTCAGCACGAAGGCCTTGTCGATCTTCAGCTCGTCGGCGTGGATCTGCTTCAGATAGGCCAGGGACGAGAGGCCCGAGCCATAGTCGTCGATGGAGATGGCGATGCCGGCGGCCTTGAAGCGGTCGATGGTCTTCAGGGCGATCTCGGGATTGTCGATCACCGCGGTCTCGGTGATCTCGAAGCAGAACGCCCCCGGCGCCCCGCGGATCATGTCCAGGGCGGCGCCAGCGAACTGCGGATCGCCGACCAGGCGGCCGGACAGGTTCACCGATACGGTCAGCTCGTGGCCGGCGTGGCGGATCAGCGCCTGCTCCTCGAGCGCCCGGGCGAGCACCCATTCGGTGAGGGCGCCGATGTGGCCGGTTTCCTCGGCCATGGTGATGAAGCGGTCCGGCATGATCAGGCCGCGGGTCGGGTGGCGCCAGCGGATCAGCACCTCCGTCCCGGTCACCTTGCCGGCGCGCAGGTCGAGCTTGGGCTGGTGGTAGAGGATCATCTGGCCGTCGGCCAGGCCGCCCAGCATCTCGCTCATCAGCGACAGGTTGGCCGAGGGGTCGCCGTACAGCTCCGGATCGAAGAGGGCGGTCTTCTGGCGGGCGGTGCGGGCCTGATCGAGCGCGATATTGGCCCGCTCGATCACGGAGGGGACGAGGTCGTCGTGTTCGCCCTGCAGGGCGATGCCGATGGTCAGGCTGACGTCGATGGTGTTGTCGCCGAGGCTGAGCGGCGCCTCGAGTTCGGCCAGCAGGCGGATCGCCAGCCGCCGGGCGGCGAGGGCGTCTTCGGCGAGGAAGGCCAGGCCCAGCACGTCGGTGGACAGGCGCGCCAGCGGCCGGCCGGGATGCAGCGACGCCAGACGCGAGCCGATCTCGCCCAGCAGGGCGGCGGCGAGGCCATAGCCGATGGCTCCGCGCACCTCGGCGAAGCGGTCGACGCCGAGCGCGGCGATCACCAGCCGCCCGTCGCCGGCGTCCGCCATGGCTCCGATGGTCTCTTCCAGCGCCCGCCGGTTGGGCAGCCCGGTCTCCTGGTCGTGCATCGCCAGGTGGGTGATCTTGTGTTCGCGGGCGCGGATCTCGCTGGCCATGGTGTTGAAGCTCGCGGCCAGCCGCCCGATCTCGTCGGCGGTGGTGACCTCGACGGCGACGCTCTCGCCGCGCTGAAGCCGCTGGGCGGCCTCGTCCAGAACCGTGATCGGCCGCGTCACGCCCCGCGCCAGGGCCCAGCTTCCGGCGGCCAGGATCAGGAAGCCCAGGAGGCCGGCCGCGCCGGCGGCCTCCAGCAGCAGCCGGTAGGGCGCCAGCGCCAGGGCCAGGGGATAGTGCAGCACCAGGGCCGCCGGGGCGCTGGTGCTCAGGGTCTTCAACGGGGTGACCAGGGCGATGGAGGACCCTCCGGCCGTCGCCAGGTGTCGGACGCGCACCGTTCGGTCGGACAGCTCGCGCTCGACGAATCGGCTCAGCCGGCCGGCGTCGAGGCCAGTCTGGTCGCCGCCCGAGAACCGCCAGGCGCCGGACCGCACGCGATAGACCACCGAGGCCTGCAGCGGGATCGCCGAGAGCCGCTCCAGCGAGGTCATCTCGCGCTTGTCGAGCTTGTTGGCGAACACCACCCAGCCGGTCAGGGTCGGCGACAGGATCGGGGCGGAGATCGCCTGATAGGGTTCGCCCGAGATGGTGAACACGCCCGAGGCGTCCTCGTCCTGGTCGAGCGAGGCCAGCACCCGCGCCGCGGCGGGCTCGATCGGCCGGCCATCGGCGGCGGTGGCCG
>DATCFQ010000624.1:0-6044 GCA_036509495.1 Caulobacteraceae bacterium | reverse complement strand
ACGCCCTGCGGCGAATACATGCGCCGGTTCTGGCAGCCGGTGCTGCCCGACTTCGACAACATGGAGCTGCAGGACGGCGAGGAATACTACGCCAGCGACGCCTCGCTGGGCGCCCACGGCGACCCCAACGGCCCGGAGGTGGTGCCCTATTCCTGGCTGCACATGAACGACAACGTCATGGATCCCTTTCACGTGCAGGTGCTGCACTCGACCTTCTCGGTGGTGCAGTTCGTGAAGGAATTCGAGGTGATGCCGACGGTGGACTTCGAATACATCAGCAACGGCGTCATCTACAAAGCCTACCGCAAGCTGGACGACGGCCGCGAGGTCGACCGCATCTCGACCTGGATGGCCCCCAACATCATGAGCGTGCCGAGCGTGCTCCTGGCCCAGGGCCGCTCCAACGGCCTTGGCTTCTCGGTGCCGGTCGACGACACCCATTCGCGCATCCTGATGGCCATGCGGATGAATCCGGACATCGACTTCCGCCGCGGCACCGGCCTGTCGCAGATGAAGCGGTGGAGCGAAATGACGATTGAGGAGCACCAGGACACGCCCGGGGACTACGAGGCCCAGGCCGGCCAGGGCCCGATCTCGCTGCACTCCGAGGAACACCTCGCCACCTCCGACCGCGGCGTCGCCATGCAGCGGCGGATGCTGGAGAAGGACATCAAGGCGGTAATGGAGGGCGGCGATCCCACCGGGGTCTATTTCGAGGATGGCGCGGTGATCCACGTGCCCTCGGGGAACTTCTTCCGGCATTGAGCGCGAGGCCCTCCATCCCCCCGCTCATCCCGGCGAAGGCCGGGATCCAGCACAGTTCGGAGCCGCAAAAGAAGAGGAACCACCAAGCCCACCAAGTTCACCAGGAGCTTGGTGGGCTTGGTGGGCTTGGTGAACTTGGTGGTGAAATCGGGCAGTTGAAGTGGGCGCAGCGGCATCAGGCCAACACACGGTGCTGACCTGCCCTGGACTCCGGCCTTCGCCGGGGCGAGCGGATTGAGAATGACGGTAGGTTCCGAGCCCACACAGCCCCTGCGCCTGATCGCCATCCGCTATGCGGCGCAGGACACCAATCTCTATGAGTTCGCCGCCGGGGACGGGCGACCGCTGCCGGCCTATGAGCCGGGCGCGCACATCGACCTGCACCTGCCGGACGGGGCCATGCGGCAGTACTCCCTGGCGCGGCCCTACCGGGCGGATCAGGGCTACCTCGTCGGCGTCAAGCTCGACGCCAAGACCCGCGGGGGTTCCAAGTGGCTGCACGAGGCCGCCCGTGTGGGCTCGATGTTCGAGGTCGGCGGCCCGCGCAACAACTTCCCGCTCCAGGAGGATGCGCCGCACACGGTGCTGATCGCCGGCGGCATCGGCATCACCCCGATCTGGTGCATGGCCCAGAAGCTGGAGGAGATCGGCGCGTCCTTCGATCTGCACTATGCGGTGCGCGACCGCGCCGACGCCGCCTTCCTGGCCGAGCTGGAGCGCTTGGCTCCGCGCGTGAAGCTGCACGTCGACGTCGAGGCCGAGGCGGTGCTGGACGTCACCGCCATCGTCGCCGCCGCGCCCGAAGGCGCGCACCTCTATTGCTGCGGCCCGGCGCCCATGCTCGAGGCCTTCGAGGCCGCCGCCGGTGGGCGCCCGCCAGGACAAGTGCATGTGGAATACTTCAGCGCCCCCGAGCTCGAGCCGCTGGAGGGCGGCTTCGTGGTGGTGCTGGCCAAGTCGGGCCGCGAGTTCGCCGTCGATCCCGGCTCGACCATCCTGGAGACCCTGCGCGCGGCGGGGTTGTCGGTAACATCGTCTTGTGAACAGGGCGTCTGCGGCGCCTGCGAGACCAGGATCCTGGAAGGCGTCCCCGATCACCGCGACCTTCTGCTCACCCCGGCCGAAAAGGCCTCGGGCAAGACCATGATGATCTGCTGCTCGGGCAGCCTCTCAGACCGGCTGGTGCTGGATCTTTAGGTCCCCGGCAGCCGGTAATCCGCGTAGGCGGCGCGGATCAGTTTCTTGTCGATCTTGCCGGTGGCGCCCAGCGGGATGTCCTCGACGAACAGCACCTCGTCGGGGGTCCACCACTTGGCGATGCGGCCCTCCAGGTGCGCCAGGAATTCCTCGCGGGTGGAGGCTTCGCCCGGCTTCAGCTTGACCAGCAGCAGCGGCCGCTCGTCCCACTTGGGATGAGGCACCCCGATCACCGCCGCGATCAGGGCCTTGGGGTGGCTGGCCGCCAGGGTCTCGATCTCGACCGAGGAGATCCACTCGCCGCCCGACTTGATCACGTCCTTGGCCCGGTCGGTGATCTGCATCACCCCGTCCGCATCGATGGTGGCGACATCGCCGGTGTCGAAGAAGCCCTCCTCGTCGAGGATATCGCCGCCCACGCCCTTGAAGTAGCCGCTGGCCACGATCGGGCCCCGCACCTTCAGCCGCCCGAAGGCGTGGCCGTCCTCGGCCAGCCTGTCCCCCCCGTCGTCGGTGATCTTCATCTCGCAGAGGAGCGGGGCTCGGCCCTGCTTCAGCCGGACGGGGACCTGCTCGGCGAAGGGCCGGGCCGCGAACTCGGGCGACACGGCGCCGGACGTGGCCACCGGCGAGGTCTCGGTCATGCCCCAGAGGTGGCGGACGTCCACGCCGTAGCGGTCGTGGAAGCCGCGGATGATCCCCTCGGGGCAGGCGGCGCCGCCGATCGCTACCCGCTTCAGGGTGGTGAGCCTGGCGCCGGTCTGGTCGAGGTATTGCAGAAGGCCGGTCCAGACCGTGGGCACCGCGCAGGAGACCGTCACCCCCTCGGTCTCCAGCAGTTCGTGCAGGGACGCGCCGTCGAGCTTGGCGCCCGGCAGCACCAGCTTGGCCCCGACCGCCGGGGCGGTGAAGGCCACGCCCCAGGCATTGGCGTGGTACATCGGCGTCACCGGCAGGATCACGTCCGACCCCGAAAGGCCGATGACGTCGGGCTGCAGGCACATCAGGGTGTGCAGGAAGTTCGACCGGTGCGAATAGAGCACCCCCTTGGGGTCGCCGGTGGTGCCGGAGGTGTAGCAGAGGCCGCAGGCGGTCTCCTCGGAGAAGCCGCCCCAGGCGCATTCGGCCGGATAGCCGGCGATCAGGTCCTCATAGTCCTGGTTCAGCACCACCACCCGCTCCACCGAGGGCGCGGCGGCGATGCGCGATTCCAGCAGCGGTGCGAAGGGCTCGTCGACGAAGATCGCCCGATCTTCGGCGTCGTTGATGATCCAGCAGATCTGGTCCGGGTGCAGGCGCGGGTTGAGGGTGTGGCAGACCGCCCCGATCCCCATGATCCCGTACCAGACCTCCAGGTGCCGCCAGCTGTTCCACGCCAGGGTCGCCACCCGGTCGCCTGGACGCACGCCCATGGCCAGCAAGGCGTTCGAGACCCGCTTGGCCCGTTCCCGCACCTCGGCATAGGTGGTGCGGACGATCGGCCCCTCGAGCGAGCGGGTGACCACCTCGCGGCGGCCATGGCGCTCGGCGGCGTGACCCAGAATCCGGTCGACCGTCAGCGGCCAAGCCTGCATCATCCCAAGCACGGCGTTCCTCCCCTTGCCGCGATGTGTTCTGCATCATGACAGAGGGCGCGGCTCCAAACGAGAGCCCTGGAACGCCACCCTCGGGAGGGATCGAGATGCGCATCGGGTGGATGGCCGCCGCAGCCGCGGCCGTGACGATCGGACTGGCCGGTCCGGCCTTGGCCCAGGTCCAGGCCGCCTCGGGCTCGGGGCCGCCGGCGCCGACCCACTGCCCGCGCGTCTGCATGGTCGGGCTGCTGGACCAGTACCTCGACGCCCTGGTCCGCCACGATCCCTCGGGCCTGCCGCTGTCAAAGGGGGTGCGCTTCACCGAGAACACCGAGGAGATCAAGATCGGCGAAGGCCTGTGGGTCAGCGCCTCCAAGGGCCCCACCACCTTCAAGATGTATGCGATCGATCCGGCGTCGAGCCAGGCGGTGTTCTACGGGATGATGGAGGAGCGCGGCCGGCCGATCCAGATCGTGGTGCGGCTGAAGCTCATCAACGGCCGCATCACCGAGATCGAGCACGTGATCAATCGCGGCGCGCTCAGCCCCGCGGCCATGGCCAATCTCCAGGCGCCGCGCCCCGCCCTGCTCGCCGACGTGCCGGCCGCCGAGCGCACCCCGCGCGACCAGATGATCAACGCCGCCGACGACTATTTCGAAGCCATCGAGCATCAGGACGGCTCGCGCGCGCCCTTCGCCCCCGACTGCGACCGCCGCGAGAACGGCTCCAAGACCACCAACAACAACCCGCCCGTCCCCTGGCCGGTGCCGCTGGGCTCGCCGGAGGCCAACCGCGGCATGGCCCTGATCGGCTCCATGGGCTGCTCCGCCCAGCTCGACACCGGGGTGATGGCCTTCATCACCCGCCTGTGGCCGCGCCGGATCGATGTGGTCGACGAGGAAAAGGGACTGGTGATCACCTTCGTGATGTTCAACCACCGCGGCGGCTTCCGCGACCTGCCGATCAAGGGCGTCGAGGGCGTGACCAGCCTGCCTCTGGGCGGCGCCTCATCCAGCATGCAGATGGCCGAGATGTTCAAGATCCGCGGCGGCCAGATCCACGAGGTCGAGGCCGTCGGCTTCGCCCTCCCCTATGGCGCCAAGAGCGGCTGGGAGCAGTACGGGCAGTGAGATGCTGGGCGCTCGCGCTGGCTCTGGTCCTGGCGACCGGAGCTGCGGCCGCGGAACCGGTGCGGCTGACACGCGGCGCCAGCGCGGCGGCCCTCCCGAGGGTCGCCGCGCCGCTGAATCCGGCGACCGCAAAGATCAATGCCGCCCTGACGAGGCTCGACCGGCGCTGGGCCGGTTTCGTCAAGAACTGCGTGGCCGGCGGCAAGGACAACGAGGCCAGCCGCCGGGTCGAGGTGACCATGCGCGGCCCGCGCTACCTCGGCCTCGTCGTCCATGATGAGGCGTCCTGCGGCGGCGCCCATGCGGACACTTCCCGCACCGCCCTGACCTACGATCTGGAGACCGGCCGCCCGGTGGATTGGCGCCAGCTGCTGGGCCCCAGATTGGCGACCGCGAGCGCAGTCGACAACGTGATCGACGGCGCTTTGATTGGCTTGGTCGGCTCGCCCGAGCTGCGCCGGCTCTATGTCCGGACGCTCGAGGCCTCCGGCGGCGAGCCCGCGGACTGGTGGAAAGACTGCGACGACGTGCTGGCCGACCCGGAGCTGCGGTTCAGCGTCTGGCCCGACGCCAAGACCCACGCCCTGATGCTGGAGCCGGAGCTGGCCCACGCCGTCCAGGCCTGCGGCGATGACGCGGCGATTTCGCCGGCGACGCTCAGGACGTTCGGCGCCTCGCCAGACCTGGTCTCCGCCCTAGTGGCCGGCCGCTAGGGTCCGCCCGGCGTTGGCCTTGATCAGGATTCCGGCCATGCGGTCGGCGATCTCGGATTGCTCGCCCTTCTGCTTGGCCTGCAGGTCCGCCGCATAGAGCGCGGTGAGATAGGCGGCGTCGGCGGGTGTCAGGCCGTCCGGCGGGTCGCGGCCGGGGCAGGCGGACTTGGCGAACACGTCGATCACGCTCGCCAGGGCGTTGCAGCCTTCGAGCGAGCGCGGCTGGGACAGGGCCAGCATGACCATGTAGTCGGCCACGAGGCCCAGGTCCTTGCCCTCCAGGGCCTTGCTGTCCGCCACGATGAAGACGTTGTTGAGCTCGCTCTCCAGGCAGGAGGTGGTGAGGCGGCTGTCGCCGCAGCCGACCGGCGGCGTGTTCTGGGGGTCGTCGATCACCTCGTTCCGGTACTGCGCGAACCGGGCGAGGCCGTTGAGCGCCAATGCGGTGGCCGTCGCGGCGCCGCCGCCGCGGGTGGCGGTGACGTACCAGGCCTGGACCGGGCGGGTGACCGCCTTGAGCCGGTCGTGATCGTGGGCGTGGTAGTAGCCCAAGAGGAACTCATGGCGCTGGGCGACGAGGTCCATGATGCGCTGAGGCTGGTCGCTGAACACGATCTCGACGTTGGCCCTGCAGCCCTTGGGCGCGGCGGGCAGGCCTACCGCCC
>DATCFQ010000623.1:0-2566 GCA_036509495.1 Caulobacteraceae bacterium | reverse complement strand
AGGGCCCGGCCACCGACCTGGGGTCGGCCTTCCGCGCCAGCAGCAGACCGACCTCCTCGAAGGTCTCGCGGATGGCCGACAGCGCCAGCGCCCGAGCCCGGCGCGGGATCGCGCCCTCGGCCAGCCGCGCGGCCACGTCTGGGCGAAGCTCGTTGGCGGTCGGGGCGCGAAAGTCGCTGCGATCGATGCGACCGCCGGGAAAGACCCACTTGTCGGGCATGAAGTCGTGGCCGGAGCCGCGCAGGCCCATGAGCACGCGCGGCTTCTCCGCGTCGCGGCGCACGATGATCAGAGTGGCGGCGTCCCGGGGCCGGACGCTGCGGGTCCCCGGCGGGCGGGTGGCGACGTCGGGGCGCGGCGCGGGCGTGATGATCGGTGTGTCCATGGCGCCTAGTATCGCGAGTCCCGCCGGCCCCGAAAAGCCTGCCCTAGGGTCAAAGCGAGAGCCTTGACGCCGCGCCGTGCGGCGGTGCTTCTCCAGGCGCATTGGCGCAACAGGAGAAAAACGAGATGTCGCTGCGGCTCTTGATCACACTCACCGCGGCCCCTGGCAAAGGGGCGGAATTCGCTCAGGCCTTCAAGACCCGCTGCGCCGAGGTGATGCGGGAGCCTGGCTGCGAACAGTTCGAGGTGTTCCAGAGCGCGGTGAACCCGGACAGGCTGGTCCTGCTGGAACTCTGGAAGGACCAGGCGGCGCTCGACGCGCATGCCAAGGTCAACGCCACCCGCGCGCCGATGCCGGAGGGCTTGCGCTCCGGCATCCCGGGCGAGCGCGAGGATTACACTTACAGCCGGGCGCGCTAGCGCCGGCCGCGCCGCCGCACGCCCAACCGCGCCCGCGGCGCCTTCGGGTCGGGCGGTTCCGGTTCGCTCAGCATCTCGAACAGCAGGCCGCCGGTGATCGGGGTGGCTTCGCGCAGCCGCACCTGCACCTCGGCGCCTAAGCGCCAGCGGCGACCGCTGCGTTCCCCGACCAGGGCGTGGGCGCGGTCGTCGTGGATGAAGTATTCGCCGCCGAGGGTGGAGACCGGGACCAGACCGTCGGCGCCGGTCTCGGCCAGGCGGATGAACAGGCCGAAGCGGGTGACGCCGGTGATGCGGCCGGTGAACTCGGCCCCCTCGCGGCCCTCCATGAAGGCCGCGACATAGCGGTCGGTCGCATCGCGCTCGGCGGCCATGGCGCGGCGCTCGACCAGGGTGATGTGCTCGGCGATCTCGGTCAGGGTGGCCATCTCGGTGTCGGTCAGGCCGTCGTCGCCAAGGCCCAGCGCCCGGATCAGGCCGCGATGCACGATCAGGTCGGCATAGCGGCGGATTGGCGAGGTGAAATGGGCGTAGCGGTCCAGGTGCAGCCCGAAGTGACCGACATTGTCTGGGCTGTAGATGGCCTGCATCTGGGTGCGCAGGACGACCTCGTTGACAATCTCGGCGTGCGGGGTATCGCGCATCTGTTCCAGCAGCCGGTTGAAGCGCTCGGTGCGCGGCGCCTCGCCCATGCTCCAACGAACGTCCAGCGTCGACAGGAAGTCGGTGAGGGTCTTCAGCTTCTCCTGGCTGGGCTGCTCGTGCACCCGGTAGATCAGCGGCGTGCGGCGCTGTTCCAATGTCTCGGCGGCGGCCGTATTGGCCTGGATCATCATCTCCTCGATCAGCTTGTTGGCGTCGAGGAACTTGCGCGCGGTGATCGAGGCGACGCGGCCGTCCGGGCCGATGACGATGCGGCGCTCCGGACTTTCGATCTCCAGCGGCGAGCGCTTGTCCCGACCGATCTTGAGGACCCCGTAGGCGGCCCAGAGCGGGCGTAGGACGGGTTCGAGCAGCGGGCCGGTCATATCGTCCGTCAGCCCGTCGATGGCGGCCTGGGCCTGCTCGTAGGAAAGCTTGGCGGCGGAGCGCATCAGGCCGCGCACGAAGCGGTGGGAGAGTTTGCGCCCCTCGGCGTCGAACACCATGCGCACGGCGATGCAGGCGCGGGTTTCGCCCTGGCGCAGCGAGCAGAGTCCGTTGGACAGCCGCTCGGGCAGCATCGGCTCGACCCGGTCGGGGAAATAGACGCTGTTGGCCTTCTCGCGAGCCTCGCGGTCGAGGGCCGAGCCGGAGCGGACATAGGCCGCGACGTCGGCGATGGCGACCCAGACCACCCAGCCGGCCTTGTTCTTCGGGTCGTCGTCCGGGTGGGCGTAGACGGCATCGTCGTGATCGCGCGCGTCGGAGGGGTCGATGGTGATCAGCGGCAGATCGCGCAGGTCGGTGCGGCCGGCGAGAGTGGGTGGTTCGGCCGCTTCCGCTTCGGCTTCGGCCGCGGGCGTGAAGCCGGTCGGCAGGCCGTGGCTGTGGATGGCGATCAGCGAGGCGGCGCGCGGCTCGTCCTCGCGCCCCACCACTTCCAGCAGCTTGCCCGATTTAGGTCCGTAGCGTTCGTGGGCGACGCCGACTTCGGCCAGGACCAGATCGCCGTCGCGCAAGGCGGCGGCGTCCGGGCCGGTCAGCACCAGCCGGTCGCGGCTCTTGCGATCCACCGGTTCGACCCGGTCGGGGAAATAGACGCTGTTGGCCTTCTCGCGAG
>DATCFQ010000622.1:0-5104 GCA_036509495.1 Caulobacteraceae bacterium | reverse complement strand
AAGGTGACCTATTTCCTGGTCGGCTGGTACGCCCACGCCTATCCGGAGCTGGTGCGCCAGGAGGCCGACGCCGGCCACTTCATCGGCGCCCACACCTTCACCCACCCCGACAATATGCGCCACCTCAGCGAGGCGGCGGCGCAGGACGAGATCGTCAAGGGCTTCGAAGCGGCCGAGGGCGCGCTGGCGTCCGGCACGCCGGCCGAGAAGGCGCAGTTGGCGCCCTTCTTCCGCTTCCCGGGGCTGAACGACACCAAGCCGCTCAGCCAGTGGCTGGCCGGGCGGCGGATCGCCGTGGTCGGCGCTGATTTCGGCGCCAACGACTGGCTGAACATCACCCCGGCGGCCATCGAGCACCGTGCCCTTCTGGAGGCGGCCGAGACGCACGGCGGCATCCTGATCCTGCACGACTCCCACATGCACACCGCCGAGGCGCTGGACGACCTGATCACCAGCTTCGAGCAGCAGGGCTATCGCTTCGTCCAGCTGGTCCCCGCGCCCGGCGCGGCCGCCGAGGCCCGCCGCGCGACCGGAGCCCTGGTGCTGGGATCCAGCGCCGACGCCGAGCCCCGGGGCGAGACCCTGGCCGCCCCACCGTCGCAGGGCTCGGCCGCGCTCCACCAAGTCCTCGCCGCCCTGGCCGATTGGGCCGCGCGCATCGCCGTTTTCGGTCGCTGGGTCGGCGGCGAGATCGCCCATCTCTGGCAGGTCGGCCTGACCCGCCTGCGGCATTAACCCTCTGCCCGCGCAATTCGCTTTGGCGTTGACCCATCTTGCCGAGCCGAAGCTGAGGTGTTGTTGTCCGTAAGGGCTTTCGGGGGTTGGGTTTTCAACGTGGCGGATGGGTCTGGCGCCGGCGGGGTCGTGTCGCGCGCACGCGTGAAGCGCCGCGTGCTCGGCCGCATGTCGGTGTTCATCTTAGGCATCCTGCTGGGCGCGGTGCTCGGCGTCTGCATAGCCGTGTTCGGCGCGCCGCTGCTCGACGAGATCGATCCCTCCGCCTTCGCCTCGGCCCCGATGCTGATCGCCGCGGTGCATCCGGCCAGCCCGCCGGCGCCCGCCGGTGCGGCTGTCCAGGCCGCCCCCCCGCCCGTCCAGGTGCTGCACGTCGCCGCCGGCCGGCCGCTCGTGATCGGCGTCTTCGGCGACTCCCTCGGCGACGGCCTCTGGGCCGGCCTCTACCGCCAGCTGCGCGACGGCAAGACCTATGAGGTGGTGCGCTTCAGCCGCGCCGCCACGGGCCTCGCCCGCTACGACTACGTCAATGTCCAGGAGCAGGCCGCCGCACAGCTGTCGGGGCGTCACATCGACATCGCGGTGGTGATGGTCGGGGCCAACGACGAACAGGGCATCATCGAGAGCCGGCAGGTCGACGGCTTCGCCACCGCGCGCTGGCGGCAGGTCTATGCCGGCCGGATCGACTCCCTGGTCGGGCTGCTGCGCAGCCACGGCGCCGCCGTCTACTGGGTCGGGCTCCCGAGGATGCGGCGGAATTCCTTCGACCAGAAGGCCCAGCTGCTGAACAGCATCTACGCCAGCCGCGCCCAGGCGCTGGGCGTGCCCTTCATCCCCACCGTGCCAGCGACCGTCGACGGCCACGGCGGCTATGACGACTACCTCGTCGATGGCGGCCGTCCGAGGCTGATGCGCGCCAAGGACGGGGTGCACATGACCATGGCCGGCTATCTGCGCATCGCCGCCCCGGTCTCCGGCGCCATCCGCGCCGACGTCGGCCGCGCCATCGCGGCCTCCCGGCCCCAGAGCCGGGCCGATGCAGGCCCCGCCCGCGACGAGCCGGCGAGCGACGAATGACCCGGGCAGGCGCGGGCCGCGCGGCGCTCTTGCCGCTGGCCGCCGCGGTGCTGGCCTCGGCCTGGCCCGCCGGCGCGGATCCGGCCGCCTCGGCCCTGACCGGCGCCGAGGCGCTGCGGCCCTTTTTCGCCGCCCTGCACGAGCTGAAGGCCGGCAAGCGCTCTACCCCGGTGGAGATCCTGCAGATCGGCGACAGCCACACCGCCGGCGACTTCATCTCTTCGGGGATCCGCGCCCGGCTGCAGGCCAGATTCGGCGAGGCCGGCCGCGGCGTGCTGCCGCCAGGCGTGCCGTTCAAGTTCTACGGCCCCCGCCAGGTGGACGTCACCCAGTCGGACGGCTGGCGGATGGAGCCGAGCTTCCCGATGACGCCGGGCCGGGCCGAGGCGTTCGGCCTCTCCGGCTGGCGGCTGGCGGCGGAGAAGCCCGGCGCCACGGTGACCATGACCGCCGATCCGGAGGCGCTGTTCGACCGGGCCCGGGTCTGCGCCCTCGCCCAGCCGGGCGCCGCGGCGATCGTGGTCAGCGCCGGCGACAGCCACACCCGCATCGCGCTGGGCGACGGGGCCGCAGGGCCGCGCTGCGTCCAGGTCGCTTTCGACGGGCCGCAGAAGACCTTGCAGATCGTCGCCGAGGGCGCCCCGACCACGCTTTTGTCGTTCGGGACCTGGCGCTGGCGGGCGGGGGTCAGCGTCTCCAACCTCGGCGTCATCGGCACGGAGCTGTTCGATTTCGCCGCCCGCGACGACGCCATCGTCAAGGCCGAACTCGAGGCCTACGACCCGCAGCTGATCGTGCTCGCCTTCGGCGCCAACGAGGGCAATCGCCAGGTGTTGGACGCGGCGTCCTATGCGCAGTTGGTCCGGGCCCAGATCCGGCGGTTGAAGCGCCTGGCGCCGGGCGCGGCGATCCTGCTGCTGGGCCCGCCGGACGAGAACGTCACCCGCCCCGACATCCCCGAGGACGGGGTCCACGACCTGAACTTCGCCTGCGCGCCCCTGACTGCGGCCGAGCTGGCCGATTATCCGCAGCGGGTCGCAGCCCGGGATCCGGCCTTGGCGCGCTGGTATCCGCCGCCCAACCTTTCGCCGGTGCGCGAGGCCCAGCGCCACGCCGCGGCGGCCGAGGGCGTCGCCTTCTGGGACTGGAACGCCCGGATGGGGGGTCCGTGCACGGCGCATAAGCTCAGCCGGCCGGGCGTCGGCCTGGTGCGCGGCGACCACGTGCACTTCACCAACGACGGCGGCGACATGATCGCCGGCCTGCTCACCGACGATCTGATGGCGGCCTATGCGGCCGAAGGGGGAAGCTGATGCTGTTCCCCACCATGATCTTCGGCCTGTTCTTCCTGTTCGTGTTCATCACGGCCTGGAGCCTCGAGCGCGAGAACGGCCGGCGCAAGGCGTTCCTGCTCTTGGCCAGCTGGGTGTTCTACGGCTGGTGGGACTGGCGCTTCGTAGGCCTGCTGATCTTCAGCGCCACCTTCAACTGGGCGGTGGCCGAGCTGATCGACCGCTCGCACCGCAAGGGCTCGCGCAAGGCCCTGGTCGCCTTGGCCGTGGTCGTCGACCTGGGCGTGCTCGGCGTCTTCAAATACTACGGCTTCTTCATCGACCAACTCGGGGCCGCGCTAGACATGCTCGGCTGGCGGCGGGACCTGCCGCTGCTGCAGATCGTGCTGCCGGTCGGCATCTCCTTCTTCACCTTCCAGGCCATCTCCTACGTCGTCGACCTCTATCGGGGGACCTGCGAGAAGGCCCGCTCGCTGCTGGACGTCATGCTCCTGATGTCCTTCTTCCCCCATCTGGTCTCCGGCCCCATCGTGCGGGCCAAGGATCTCCTGCCCCAGTTCAATCAGACGCCGCGGCCGAGCCGGGCCATGTTCACCCAGGCGCTGCTGCTGATCGTCTGGGGCCTGTTCAAGAAGACGGTGATCGCCTCGGAGCTATCGACCGGCCTGGTCGACCCGGTGTTCTTCGATCCCTCGGCCTATGGCGCGCCCGACCTGATCGCCGCCGCCTACGGTTATGCGGTGCAGATCTATTGCGACTTCTCCGCCTATAGCGACATCGCCATCGGGGTGGCGGCCATGCTGGGCTATCGCTTCCCGCGCAACTTCGACCAGCCCTACCGGGCCGCCTCGCTGCAGGAGTTCTGGCGGCGCTGGCACATCAGCCTGTCGAGCTGGCTGCGCGATTATGTCTACATCCCGCTGGGCGGCGGCCGGGGCGGGACGCTGAAGGCCTGCCGCAACATCCTCGTGACCATGCTGCTGGGCGGCCTGTGGCACGGCGCGGCCTGGACCTTCGTGGCCTGGGGCGCGCTGCACGGGGTGGTCCTCTGCATCGAGCGGATCTTCAAGGGCGGCCGCGAGCGGCTGTTCCCGGCCGTGATAGGTGTGGTGGTCACCTTCAATGTGGTCTGCCTGGGCTGGATCCTGTTCCGCGCCGACTCCTTCTCCACCGCCATGACCTTCATCGAGGGGCTGACGCGCTGGGCCCCGCCGCGGGCGGCGACGCCCTTCCTGGTCGGGATGATCGGCTTTGGCCTGCTCATGCACTTCCTGCCGCCCAGGGCGCTGGAGCGGCTGGGCGGCATCGCCAAGTTCGCGCCCTCGCCGGCGCTGGGCGTGGCCGTCGGAGCGCTGATGCTGGTGGTCGAGGCCATCCGGCCCCAGGGCATCGCCCCCTTCATCTATTTCCAGTTCTAGAGCGTCAGGCCATGAACCTCGACTATCGCTTCGAAGACGAGATCGCCGCCGCCGAGCCCCTGCCGCCGTCCGACCCGCCCGACGCCTTCGCGCGCATGGTCGAGACCCTGCGCCGGGCCAGCGGCTACGATCCGGGGGCGGAGGACGAGGCGCACGACGAGCTGGCGGCCGGGCGCACCCACCGCTGGGTCGGCCGCACCGTGCTGTTCGCCGCGGCGACCCTGCTGATCTTCAACGCGGTCTCGCTGCACAGCTGGGCGACCACCCTGCCGCCGGGATGGGCCTCGGAGACGGTGCGCGAGCTGGCCGACACCTGGAACGACCGCCTGGCCATGCTCGGCCTCGACCGGCCCCGCAAGGCGATCCACGACGAATACGAAAGCTGGAAGGGCAAAGACGCCCCTCCGTCCTGAAGTCGTCGGACCGACCCTCTCCCCCTATGGGAGAGGGTGGCCTGCGGATGCAGGCCGGGTGAAGGGGTCGCGCCGAACTCGCCGGATAGACCTCTCGACCCCTTGTGTGTTGGGAATCGGCCAAAGTGGCGATTGCCGCCGGTCGGGTCATGACCCGACCGGCGGCGGC
>DATCFQ010000621.1:0-2418 GCA_036509495.1 Caulobacteraceae bacterium | reverse complement strand
TGTGTGGGCGACGGTCGCCTTGGTCGAGTTGGGATCGGCGTTCAGGTCCATGCCGAGGACCCGCACGTTCTGGATCACGATGTCGGACACCAGGCGGCCCTGGCCGCCGGTCTGATAATTAACGCCCACCTTGAGGGTCAGGACCACGTCGACGTGATCGCCCGGCAGGACGTGGCCGCCGCCGCCGGCGACGTCGGTGACGCCGATGGTATAGGCGCGCATGCCGTCGCTGATCATGGCCGCGAGGGTGGCGCGGGCGCCGGCGCCGCTCAGCTTGTCGGGCAGCACCGGCTCGTGGGCGTTCATGGCGACCAGGGCCACCGGGGCGCCGCCGGAGTCGACCTTCAGCACCTGGGCGACGTTGGCGTAGGCGCCGACCGGCGCCGCGGCGGGCGGCAGTTGCATGACCACCAGATCCTTGGCCTGGAGCTTGGCCCCGTAGGCGATGGGTCCGGCGGCCAGCACCACCGGCACGCCCTGAACGGCTACGGGCCGGGCCCCTGCCTTTGGCTGCGGATTGGGTAGCCAGGCCCGGGCGACGAGCAGCGCCCCCAGGCCCAGGACGGCCGATGCGGCCAAACTTGCGATCGTTGCTACACGCATTAGCGCCCCCCGCTCGACTGATCAGCGGTCGTAACCTTCAGGGCGACAGAATGCCTGCGTCAGATTTCAGTGCGCTTAATACTTTGGGTAAACGGATGGAAACCGTAAATCGCGGCGCAACCCTGATCCAGGGCCGGTCGGCAGGAGCTCAGGAGACGGTGGCGCGCCGCCCCTCGGCCGGCTCTTCCTTCGCCGCCGAAACGGTGCGGCCACGCCCGCCGCCGGGCGCCTTGCGCTTGCCCCGGCCGGCGGCGCCCAGCAACTGCGCCAGTCGCGCCGCCAGGGCCGAGCGCTCATAGGGCTTGTCGATCAGGTCGAAGGAGTCCGCCGCCAGCGACACCGCCTCGCCCACATAGCCGGAAGTCAGCAGCACCTTCAGCTCTGGGCGCATGACCCGGGCCCGGCGGGCCAGCTCGACGCCGTTGCAGCCGCCCGGCATCACCACGTCGGAGAACAGCAGGTCCACCGCCTCGCCCGCCTCCAGCCGCTCCATCGCCACCTGCGCGTTGGGCGCGGTGATCACCTCGTAGCCGAGTTCGCTGAGCACGGCGACGGTGACGGCCAGCACCTGGGGATCGTCCTCGACCACCAGGAGCCGCCCGCTTCCGGGGCGCGGCGCCTCGGCGTCGAGGGGCTCGGGCGCGACCTCGAGTTCCCGGTCCGACGCCTTCAACAGCAGGCGGAAGCTGGAGCCCTGCTCGGGCTGGCTCTCGACCGAGATCTGGCCGCCGGACTGCTGGACGAAGCCATAGACCTGCGACAGGCCAAGGCCCGAGCCCTTGCCCACGTCCTTGGTGGTGAAGAACGGCTCGAAGATCCGCTCCAGCGCCGAGGCGGGAATGCCGACGCCGGTGTCGGCGACGTCCATGGCGATCCAGGGGCCCGGCCCGTCGATCGCCGCCGCGCGCGGGCCCTTGAGCCGCTCCACGAGCCGGGTGCGGATGCTGAGCCGTCCGCCCTGGGGCATGGCGTCGCGCGCATTGACCGCCAGGTTGAGCAGCGCGGTCTCCAGCTGGGCGGCGTCGACGTGAGCCTTGAGCGGGACGTCGGCGAGGTCGAGCTCGAGGGTGACCGCCTCCCCCACCGCCTGTTGCAGCAGCGAGGCGAAGTGGACGATCAGGGCGTTCACGTCCAGCGTCACCGGCGACAGGTGCTGCCGGCGCGAGAAGGCCAGGAGCTGGCGCGTCAGGCTGCGGCCCCGATCGGCGGCGTAGCGCATGGCGGTGAGCTGGCGCTCGGTGCGCTCGTCGTGGCCGGCGCGCCGGGCCAAAAGGTCCAGGTTGCCGATGATCACGGTGAGCAGGTTGTTGAAATCGTGCGCCACACCGCCGGTGAGCTGGCCGACCGATTCCATCTTGCGGGCCTGAGCCAGCTGCTCCTCCAGCGAGCGCCTGTCGGTGACGTCGAGCAGGGCGCCGATGATCTCGCCCGGCCCGCCGAGCGCCGGCGGGGCCAGAATCCCCTGGTCCAGGAAGCGCCGGTATTCGCCGTCGGCGCACAGCCAGCGGAACTCGCAGGAATAGGAGCCGCGCTCGACCGCGCCCGAGACCGCCCGGGCCACCATGTCCTGGTCCTCGGCGTGGATGCGGCTGGAGCCGAAGTCGGCCTGGGCCAGGAAGTCCTCGGCCGAGAAGCCGGTCAGGGCCTCGACATTGCCGCTGAGGAACAGTGGCCGGTACGGCGGCTCCATCGAGCGGGAATGGAAGACGATGGGCAGGCACCTGAGGATGGCCTGCTGGCGCTCCTCGCTGCGCCGCAGGGCCAGCTCCGCCTCCAGCTTTTCCTTGTGGAAACGGGCGTTCTCGGCCAGCAGCC
>DATCFQ010000620.1:0-2115 GCA_036509495.1 Caulobacteraceae bacterium | reverse complement strand
GGGCGAGCCCTCCGTGGAGGACACGATCAGCATCCTGCGCGGCCTCAAGGAGAAGTACGAGACCCATCACGGTGTGCGCATAACGGACGGCGCGCTGGTCGCCGCGGCGACGCTGTCGAACCGCTACATCACCGACCGCTTTCTGCCCGATAAGGCGATCGACCTGATGGACGAGGCGGCGAGCCGGCTGCGGATGCAGGTGGACAGCAAGCCAGAGGAACTGGACGAACTGGACCGGCGCGTGATCCAGCTCAAGATCGAGCGCGAGGCGCTGCGCAAGGAGACCGATTCGGCGTCTCGCGACCGGCTTGGCCGGCTGGAGAAGGAGTTGGCGGAGCTTGAGGAGAAGGCGAACGCGATGACCGCCGCCTGGCAGGCGGAGAAGGGCAAGCTCGCCGACACCCAGAAGTTGAAGGAGCGGCTCGATCAGGCCCGTGGCGAGGTCGGAATCGCCCAGCGGCGCGGCGACCTCGCGCGCGCCTCGGAGCTTCTTTACGGCGTGATTCCGGAGATCGAGCGGAGCCTCGCGGTCTCGGCCGACGGGCGGCTGGTGAACGAGGCGGTCGATGAGCAGCAGATCGCCGGCGTGGTCTCCCGCTGGACCGGCATCCCGGTGGACAAGATGCTGGAGGGCGAGCGCGCCAAGCTGTTGCACATGGAGCAGCAGCTGGAACGTCGCGTGGTCGGCCAGGACGAAGCGCTGCGCGCGGTCGCCAACGCGGTGCGCCGAGCGCGCGCCGGGTTGCAGGATCCCAGTCGCCCAATCGGCAGTTTCCTGTTCCTCGGTCCCACCGGCGTCGGCAAGACCGAGACCTGCAAGGCGCTCGCCGAGTTCCTGTTTGATGACGAGCGGGCGATGGTGCGCATCGACATGAGCGAGTTCATGGAGAAGCACAGCGTTTCCCGCCTGATCGGCGCGCCGCCCGGCTATGTCGGCTACGACGAGGGCGGCGTGCTGACCGAGGCGGTGCGCCGCCGGCCCTATCAGGTGATCCTGTTCGACGAAGTGGAGAAGGCGCACGAGGACGTCTTCAACGTGCTACTCCAGGTACTCGACGATGGGCGGTTGACCGACGGGCAAGGGCGGACGGTGGATTTCCGCAATACCATCATCGTGCTGACCTCCAATTTGGGCAGCGACGTGCTGGCCGCCCAGCCTGACGGCGAGCCGGTGACCCTGGTGCAGGGTCAGGTGATGCGTGCCGTCCGCGCGCATTTCCGACCGGAGTTCCTGAACCGGCTCGACGAGATCATCCTGTTCCGCCGTCTCCAACGCGCCGACATGGCCGCGATCGTGAAGATCCAACTGGAGCGGCTGCGGGCTCTGCTGGCGGATCGGAAAATCGGGCTGGAGCTGGATCAGGCGGCGCTCGAATGGCTGGGCAACGAGGGATACGATTCCACCTACGGGGCGCGGCCGCTGAAGCGGGTGATCCAGCGGAGCCTCCAGAACCCGCTCGCCCAGATGATCCTGGAGGGCGACGTCAAGGAAGGCGACACTATCCTGGTGTCAGCGAACCTGGACGGTCTTGTGATCAACGGCCAATTGGCCGCGGCCGCATGATTTTTGGCCCGGGGGCGGGGCGCTCCCGGGCCTCGTGCGGAATAGCGATGTCATGGCGTTGACACTCCGGGAGGCCGGGACTAGATAGCGGCTCCCGGCGCGGACCAAGCGGGTCCACGCCCAGTTCTTTGACATTAGCATATGGATGGAAGGGATACGTAGGCGGCGCCTTTGGGGTGGTGTGTTTTTGGTGCATCATCTGGTTGGTTGGCTGATGGACGGGCCTGGCATGGCTTTGGTTTTGTTCATTGGTTGGTCTTTTGGGGTGTTGGTTTACGTATCTTTGCTATGATGCGTTACGGATGCTCTAGAGGGTCTGGGGTTATATTCCGCGAGAGTGGGGTATGGTTCCGACGATGGATGAGGCTGGGGTCTGTTCGTTGGTGCCGCGGTCGGGAGACTGTGGTGTTGATGAACCTGAGAGTTTGATCCTGGCTCAGAGCGAACGCTGGCGGCATGCTTAACACATGCAAGTCGCACGGTCGGGGGGAGACTTCCGGCAGTGGCGGACGGGTGAGTAACGCGTAGGTATCTATCTCTGGGTGGGGGAC
>DATCFQ010000619.1:0-5123 GCA_036509495.1 Caulobacteraceae bacterium | reverse complement strand
TCCTGCCGGACATCTGGCGCGACTACTGCGAGTTCTGGATCGGCCTGCCGCGGGCCGTCCTCGGCCGCCGATTCAGCGTCGTCCGCGCCGCATCAGTTGCGAATGAGTTGCAATCCTAGCGAAGCGCGCTAATTATATGGGGATCCAGTCGGAGGGCGGCCCCGTGTACGTCTGCAATTGCAACGGCATCAGCGAGCGCGCCGCACGGGCGGCGATCGATGCTGGCGCTGACAAGCCCGCGGAGATCTTCCGCCGTTGCCAAGCGCATCCTCGCTGCGCCAAATGCGTTTGCGACATGCGACGGATGATCCTGACCACGCGCGAGGCGATGCAGTTCGCCGCCGAATAGGAGACGCCCCATGCAGGGTGATCGCGCTATCATCGGGCGGCTGAACCAGGTCCTCACCAACGAACTCACCTCGGTGAACCAGTATTTCATCCACGCGCGGATGCTGCTGAACTGGGGTCTCCGCCGGCTCGGCCAGATCGTCTATGACGAGTCGATCGGCGAGATGAAGCACGCCGACAAGCTGATCAAGCGCATCCTGTTCCTGGACGGCCTGCCCAATTTGCAGGACCTGCACAAGCTGTCGATCGGCGAGACCGCAGCCGAGATCCTGCAGGCCGATCTGGCTCTGGAAATCGCCGGCCGCACCACCCTGATCGCCGGGGTCGCCGAATGCGAGGCGGCGCAGGATTTCGTCAGCCGCGAGGTGCTGACCGATATCCTCACCGACACCGAAGAGCACATCGACTTCCTTGAGACCCAGCTGAGCCTCTACCGGTCGCTGGGCGAACAATCCTACCTGCAGAGCGCCGCCGGCGAACTCGCGGGCTGAGCCCTACCTTTTCCGCTCATCCCGGCGAAGGCCGGGACCCAGGACAAGTCAGCGGAGGCGTCTCCAGAACAGTTGCCGACTGCGATGACGGCGAATCCCTCTGAGCCCCTCCATCCAACCTTCCGGGATGAAACGCCTCCGCCGGGGCGAGCGGTGGGAGGGAGGTCCGTTCGCCAGTCTACTTCGCCAGGTGGGCCACCAGGTCGATCTTCAGCTCGACCTTCAGCGGCACGATGTCGGCGCCGCCGTATTCGCCCGTCCCCAGGCCCCAGAGGCTGCGGTCCAGATCCACATCGCTGTGCATGACCGCCTCGTCGCCCTTGATCGCCAGGGTGAAGGGCAAGGCGAGGGGCTGGCTCTTGTCGCGGATGGTCAGGTCGCCGTCGGCTTCGTAGCGGCCGCCGCCCAGGTCCTTGATGGTGCGGGCGACAAAGGTGGCTTTGGGAAACATCGGCGAGGCGAACCACTCGTCGCTCTGGGCGGTCTGGTCGCGCCCGGAGTCGCCGGTGATGGCCGAGCCGGTCTCCACCTGGACGGTCACGTGCGAGCTGGCCAGGGCTTTGGGATCGAAGCGGATGTCGGCGCTCCAGCGATCGAAATGCCCTTCGAAGGCGGCGCCTTCGGCCGAGCTGTCGAACGCCAGGGTGGAATGGGCGGGATCGACGATCCATTTCGGCGCGTCCTGGGCGGCGGCGCCGCCGGCCGCGGCGAGGATGGCGAGAGCGAAGACGAGGCGCAGAGCGCGGGTCGAACCGTGAGCCATTGGCGTTTCCCTTATCGGCGCCAGTGTTCATGGCGAAGGCCGCCAGGGCAAGCCCCTTAGGACGCCAGGGACGCCCAGCTATTGTCAAGCCGGCCGCCCTGGCCTCACTAGGGCGGCCAAGAGCCCCCCGCGCCGGAGCCCGCGACATGGACGCCGCTGAAGCCGCAGATCACGTCACCGAGACCGCCCGGGAGCTGGCCCACGAGAAGGCGCTCGAGGCCGCGTCGGAAGTCAGGGAGCGGTTCCGCAACCGCGCGGCCCTGGTCATCGCCATGGTCGCCGCCGTCCTGGCCATCTGCGAGCTGGGCGGCGACGACGCCAAGAACCGGATGGTGAACAGCAACATCCGCGCCAGCGACACCTGGGCCTTCTACCAGGCCAAGAACATGCGCCAGACCGCCTATCGCCTCGCCGGCGACGATCTGAAGCGCCAACTGGCGTCGCCCGATCAGCCCGCGGCCGCGCGCGCCGCCGTGCAGGCGGACCTGAAATCCTACGAGAAGACCGCCGCCCGCTACGAGGACGATCCGGGCAAGGACGGCAAGAAGCAGCTCGTGGCCCAGGCCAAGACCTATGAGGAAGCGCGCGACAAGGCCGGCGAGCGCAACGAGTCCTTCGACTATGCCCAGATGTTGCTGCAGCTCGCCGTGGTGCTGGGCTCGGTGTCGATCCTGGCCCTGTCGCGCCCCCTCCTCGTGACCGCCGTGGTGCTCGGCTGCGCCGGCTTCGCCCTGGTGCTCAACGGCTTCCTGCTGCTGATCCCCCTGGGCCATTGATCGGCGGAACATGACCAAAACTTCATGTCGGGACGTCTTGTCGCAGAGCCGGTGACGGGGCGATAAGGCGCGATCGCTGGGGGAGTCGGATGCAGGCGGTCATCCAATCGCTGGAAAACCTCGTGATGGCGCTGGCCCTGGCGGCCTTCGCCCATTTCGGCATGACCCTCAAGGACGTCCCGCACCCCAAGGCCCCGCCGGCGGTGCAGCGGGTCGCCGACGCCCGCGCCGTGGCGCTTCGAACCGTCCACTGCACGCACTCTCGATTGGCGAAAGAGGTCCGGCGCGCCTGATCCGGCGGCCTCGCCTGCGACCTGATCGGCAAGCGCCTTTCCGCGCCCGCCCTTATTGAGTAGTTTTCACCTCATGCGCGAGAGGGCGGGGGGACCGCGCGTGCGAGACGTTGTTTTCCTCCCAGGGACCTGGCCGCGAATGAAGAGCGACAAGCGCGAGCCGATGGACTTTTCCGAGCGCCACGCGCTCCAGCCGGCGGCGAACGGCCCCGAGGTGATGGCCGACGAGGATTTCGACCTGCCCATGGCCGAACTTGTCGATGCTCCGTCGGGATCGGTGCCCGCGACCACCGCGGCCGTGGACACGCCCGAACCCAAGGCCCTGCCCGCGCCCAGCAGCCTGCCCGCGCCGGCCGGCCCGTCGCCGCGCCTGGTCTACGCCCTGGCCGCCGCCGCCTCGGTGCTCTGGGCGATGATTTCGGTCTACGCCATAGGCTACCAATGGCCGCTCGGCACGGTGCTCTACGAACCCTACCGCCTCGTCATGCTGGTGATGTTCGCCGCCGTCCCCATCGGCTTTATCTGGATCGCGGCCTACGGCCTGCGCCAGGGCCTGAAGATCGCCGCCAGCGCGGCACGCACCAGCGCCCTGGCCGAGCAGATCTTCCAGCCGGCGGTGCTGGGCGCGGCCGAGGCCAGCGCCGCCGCCGCCGGCGTGCGCGACGAGATCCAGACGCTCGCCGCCGCCGCCGCCCAGGCCCGCTCGGACCTGCTCAGCCTGCATGAAGCCCTGGCTGAAGAGACCCAACGGCTGACGGCGCTCGCCGAAGGGACGGTCGGATCGGCCCAGACCCTCGCCGACCGGCTCGCCGGGGAACGCGAAAGCATGGGCGGCCTGGCCGAGACGCTCGACGCCCGCTCGCGCGAGATCGGCGAGGCCATCACCCGCCAGGCCCGCATGGTCGCCGAGGCGTCGGACCTGGCCCAGACCCAGATCGGCGAGGCCCAGACGGTGCTGATCGCCCGCGCCGCCGATCTGACCACCGCCGCCCAGGAGGCGTCCGAGGCTGGACGGACGGCCAGTGACGATCTCGCCCGCCAGGCGGCGCGGCTGGAGACCGCCACCCTCGGCGTCGGCGACCAGGTGCGCTCGATGGAGGACACCCTCACCCACCAGCGCGCCTCCCTGGTGCAGGTGGCCAACGAGGTCCGCGCCGACAGCGAGGATTTTTCCCTGGTGGTCGAGGCCCAGCGTGTGCAGCTGACCGAGGCCCTGAACCAGGCGACCGACAGTGTCGCCAATCTGCATGACGCGGCGGCCGTGGCCGCCTCTTCCCTCGCCGAACTGACCGAGGCGGCGGTGCAGCAGGCCCAGGACGCCGCCGAGAGCGCCAAGACCGAGCGCGACCTGCTCGCCGCCAGCGCCCTGCAGTCGTTGGGCGCCCTCTCGGAGGCCGCCCGCTTCGAGCGCGAGATCATCCTGTCCGACGTCGAGCGGACGCTGCAGGCCCTGGCCGACGGCGTGGTGCGCGAACGCGAGATCATGGAGGACGAGGCCGCGCAGAGAATGGCGGAGACCGCCGAGGCCGCGCGGACGGCGCGCCAAGCCCTGGAGACCGAGGCGATCCGCAGCATCGAGACGGTGCGCCAGGCTTCCGAGGCCGCGTCCCACATGGCCGAGGTCCAACACGAGGCGGCGCGCAAGAAGCTCGACCAGCTCGGCGAGACCGCGCTCATCGCCGGCCAGCGCGCCGACGCCGCCGTCCAGGCCCGACTCGACGACGCCTCGCGGCTGATCGTCAAATCCGCCGAACTGATCGACCATGCCTCGGACAAGACCGCCGAGCGGATCGAACGGGCCACCGAGCTGGCGCGCTCGACCCTGACGGGCCTGGAGGATGCAGTCGGCGAATTCGAGCGCCGGCTGGGACGGCTTCCGGCCGAGACGACGGCCCAGACCCAACTGTTGCAGGAGACGCTCGCGGCGGGGGTGCAGAGCCTGCTCGCCACCGCCCGGGCCGCCGCCGAGGAGACCCAGGCCATCGATGCGGCCTTCCAGGAGCGGGTGAAGCGCAACTACGAGATGCTGAGCGAGGCGGTCCGCCTGATGGGCGTGGTCTCCAGCCGGCCCGGCCCCGTCCAGCCGTCGCGCCAGCCGGCCCCCGACGCGCCCCCTCGCCGGTTCGCAGGGCCCGCCCAGCCGCGCCCGACGACGGCCGACGGGCTTCGCCCCCGCCTCAGGCTCTCGCCCACCAGCGCCGACGCCGAGGTGAGCCAGGCGTTCGAAGGCGCCGGCCAGCCGAGCTCCCCCACCGGCTCCGGATCGGAAGGCGCGGACTGGACCTGGCAGGAACTGCTCTCCTCGATGGACGACACGCCGGTCGACGACCGCCAGCTGGTCGATCGGCTGGTGGGCGAGATCGAAGGCCTGGGGGTCGACCCCGCCGCCTTCCTGCCGCCGGCGCGGATCGAGGAGATCGCCGCGGTGCTCGAGGCCGGCGACATCGGCGGG
>DATCFQ010000618.1:0-3168 GCA_036509495.1 Caulobacteraceae bacterium | reverse complement strand
AGCGGGTGGCCAGCCACAGCATGAAGAACACGGCCGCCAGCATGGCGCCGCCGACCAGCCAGGCGCGGTCCTTCAGCGAGGCGAATTCCTCGTCGGCAAGGGGTGTTTCGCCGGTCATCCGCACGTTCACACCATGGGCGGAGTCCAGATTCAGCCTGCGGGCCAGGGCGCGGATCGCATCCTCCGCGTCGGCCCCGGGTTCGAGCGCGCCGTAGTCGAGCTTGGCCTGGACCAGCAGGATCCGACGCTTGGGCGCCGTCATCGAGCCGCCGTGGCCCGACATCAGGGCCTCCCAGGAGAAGAACACACGCTTGCCGGCCAGGGTCTGTTCGATGGCGCCGGCCAGCCCCTTCAGCAGGGGATCCAGGGCATTGAGATCGGTCTGGCCGCTCTTGGCCGCCTGGGCCAGGGTGGCGACGCCGTCGGCGATGCCGCGCAGGCTGGGGTCGGCCGCCAGGGGCCCCAGCACCGGCTGGGCGGTGATCAGCTGGCTGGTGGTGTCCGCTGCTTCCTGGCGTGACACGAACAGCAGGCCGTTCTGGGCGAAGAAGGGGCCGCCGTCGGGCCGACGCACCGCGCCCGCGATATCCTTGCGCGCGGCGATCTTCGCGGCGAGCGCCGCGGCGGAGGTCTCCGCCAACTCGGGCGTGGCGGCGTCGACGACCACCACGATCTGGCCGGCGCCCTGGGGAAAGGCCTTGTCGACCGCCGCCTCGCGCCGGCGCCAATCGGTCTTGGCCGAGATCAGCTGGGCGGTGTCGGTGGTCATGGCGAAGTTCGTCGCCGTGTAGATCGCCGCCAGGACGCAGAGCACCGCCGCCCCGGCGAGAATGCTCCAGGGCCGGGCGCAACTGGCCGCGACGATCCGAGAGATCAGGGCGTTCATCGGCGGGTCACCCAACGAGGGATGGAGTTCGGCCCGGCCTGTCCTACCAATCCACCGCTCATCCCGGCCCCAGGGGCCGGGATGAGCGGTGGTGTTGATTCAGCAGCCTCAGTCGTGGCTTTTGCGGCTCTTCTTGCCCGGGGCGTTGTTGTCCGCGCCCGAGATGAAGTCGGCGGTGCGGTCGTGGGCTTCGTTGTCGGTGTACTGCTCAGGCGGCGACTTCATGAAGTAGCTGGAGGGGCCGTACAGCGGCCCGCCCAGGCCGCGGTCCAGGCCGAGCTTGGCGCAGCGGACGGCGTCGATCACCACCCCGGCGGAGTTGGGGCTGTCCCAGACTTCCAGCTTCAGCTCCACGTTCAGCGGCACGCCGCCGAAGGTCGAGCCCTCCAGGCGGATGTGGGCCCACTTGCGGTCGGTCAGCCACGGAACATAGTCCGACGGGCCGATGTGGATGTCGTCCGGATCCAGCGGGATATCGAGCTGGCTGGAGACGGCGCGGGTCTTGGAGATCTTCTTCGACTCCAGCCGCTCGCGCTCGAGCATGTTGAGGAAGTCGGTGTTGCCGCCGAAATTCAGCTGGTAGGTGCGGTCGAGCCTGACGCCCCGCTCGCGGAACAGGTTGGCCAGCACGCGGTGGACGATGGTGGCGCCCACCTGGCTCTTGATGTCGTCGCCGACGATCGGGATCCCGCGCTCCTCGAAGCGCTTGGCCCAGTCCTTGTTCGACGCGATGAACACCGGGATGCAGTTGACGAAGGCGCAGCCGGCTTCCAGCGCCTGGGCGGCGTAGAACTCGGTGGCTTCCTGGGAGCCCACCGGCAGGTAGGACACCAGCACATCGGTCTTGGTTTGGCGCAGCCACTCGGCCACGTCGACGGCCGGCTTGTCGGATTCTTCGATCCGGTCCTTCAGGTACTTGCCGATGCCGTCGAGCGTCGGTCCGCGCTGGACCTCGACGCCCGCCACGCCCGGCTTGGCGAAGACGTAGGTGTTGTTCGGCTCGTTCAGAATGGCTTCGGAAACGTCGCGGCCGACCTTGCCGGCGTGGACGTCGAAGGCCGAAGCGATCTCGATGTCGGAGACGTGGTAGCCACCGAGGTCGACGTTCATCAGGCCGGGGGGCGGCTCGTTGGCGGTGGCTTCCGCGTAATAAGACAGGCCCTGCACCAGCGACGATGCGCAGTTGCCGACCCCGACGATCCCGACGCGGACTTTCTTGCGGGCCATTTGATCCCCTGCGCTACGGCTGAAAAACGCGGCCACGGCCACGATTGCTTCTATGTTACGGAAATCTTTGGCTCAAGATCGGATTGGGCTCAACAAGCGATGATCCTGAATCGGAGCGCTATAGCCCCTTGCTCACTGCGTGACCATCAGCCGCCCTGCTTCGCGTTGGGCGTGGCCGAAGGCTTCGGGGTCGTCGATGTCGAGCCAGAACCGGTCGCCGATGTCATGGGAGAATGCGAGGCCCCGGTCCGCCAGGGCCTGCATGCCTTCGGAGATGCTGCCGACGCCGCCGGCCGCCGCCTTGGCCTGGATCGCCTCGATCAGCAGGGGCGAGGCCAGGAAAACCCCGGTGTCGAAGGCGTCGTAGCGGTCGATCAGCTTGCCGATCCGCAGGATCGCGCCGTCTGCGCCGGTTTGCACGCGGGTGACGTCCTCGAGATCGACGAGCGGGCTGTCGAGCCGGTGGTCCACCGCCAGGACCACGCCCGGTGAATCGGCGTGCGCCCCGATCAGGTCGCGCACGATCTGGGGATCGAACAGGTGGTCCGACATCAGCAGCAGGAACTTGCCGTGCACCACCGGGCCCGCGGCCGCCACCGAAAGGCCATTGGAGGCCATCCAGTTCGGGTTGCGGATGCAGTTGAGCCTGAGGCCGCGGGCGGCGGCCATGGCATAGAGGAACTTCTCGAGCTTGGCGCCCTCATAGCCGGTGACCACCACGAACTCGGTGGCGCCTCCGTCCAGGGCGCAGTTGATCACGTGCGAGATCAGCGGCGCGCCGAGCAGCGGCGCAAGCGGCTTCATGGGCGCGATTTCCCTGAGGCGCAGACCCTGGCCGGCCGCGACGATGACGCATTTCACTGGTGGAAACTCCGGGCCGCGTGGTGTCCACAGGCTAGCGTCCAGACCCTGGGGCGACAATAGCGGCAGGACCACGCGCGCTGGGCTTTCGACGCGGATCAGGACAGGCTAGGGCGCGCCGCGCTTTCGTGGGCGCCGGAGTATCGGGGGCGAGTTTGGATCAGAAGGCTGCACCGGCCAAACGGGCGAAGGCC
>DATCFQ010000617.1:0-9569 GCA_036509495.1 Caulobacteraceae bacterium | reverse complement strand
GTCGTCGGGATGCGCGAGCCGGTCACCACGACCTCTCCGACCTGAGAGGGGACCGATCCAGACGCGGACGACGAAGCATCCTGGGCGAGGGCATGCCCGGCGGCCGTCATCAGCACGCCAGCCATGATCGACGACGCCATGAGGCGTGCCCTTGTGGAGTGGATCGTCAAAGTAAGAACCTCCGAATGAACGCGCGCTCCCAACGGAAGGAATTCGCGGTCCCTGGAGTAGTGCGTCCGGGTAAACAGCCTCCCAACTCGCCGGTTGGGACGATTCAAAAGAGGCAGGCAAGACCGGGAAGCGCCGTTCCGCAAGGCGATTGTCGCCTATTGTCACATTCTTGACACAGTACTGCGTGAATCGCGACAAGCACCTTCGCAACCTCGGCAGATCACGAAAAGTTACTACCCGGGACAGATGAGGCCGCGATCGCTGAACCGGCTCAGGCGGCGGGCGGCGGCGGCGGGCGCATGCGGCTGGGATAGGACAGCGCCTTCTTCACCCCCGGCCGCGTCTCCATGCGCCGCAACCAGTCATGGACGTGGGGCGAGACCTCGGCGTTGAGGGCGTTCGGCGACACCCGCTCGGTCCCGGAGATCATCGAATAGGCATTGACGTCGGCCAGCGAGAAGGTCGGGCCGGCCAGCCATTCGTGCTGGCCGAGCGCGGCTTCGGCCTTGTCGACCGTGACCTTCAGCTTGCGCCGGGCGTCGGCGAGGTCCTCGTCGCTGTAGCCGGGCCCCGACACCGTCGACCATTTCCGGCGCGGACCGTCGAGCGGGATGCGCGAGAGGATCTCGTTCATCTCGGCCTTGTCGATCTTCTGGGCGAAGGGCGTGGCGAAGTTGGCGCCGATCACCGTCAGCGCAGGGCACAGGTACTCGTCCACGAACTTGGTCCAGATCCGCATCTGCGCGCACCAATAGGGGTCGGCGGGCCGGAGCGGGACAGTCGGGAAGACATCCTCGAGGTATTCGTTGATCACCGTGGACTCGATGATCACCTTGCCGTCGTGCACCAGCACCGGGACCTGGCCGTCCGGATTGATCTTCAGGAACCAGTCTGAATACTGCTCCCAGCGCCGGCCCTCGAGGTTCAGCTGGCGGCTGACGAAATCGATGCCCTTTTCCGAGAGGGCGATCAGCGGCTTCATCGAATTGGCCGCCGGTTCGAAGTGGTAGAGTTCCAGCATCGCACGCTCCGCTTCGCCGGCCGCCCCGGCGGCCTGTTGCAAGGCATCCTTACCAATCCCGCGGCCGAGCGCCAGAGCGCGGACGGTTGCGCAAGCGGCATTCAGGTCCGATGCTGGGCCAGGATCGAACCGCCTCGGAGGAGCCCGCCATGGCCGACATTCGCAAGGTGACGCCGCAATTCTCGGTCGCGCCCCAGATCGGACCTGAGGACGTCGAGGCCGCCAAGGCCCAGGGGTTCGTCAAGCTGATCAACAACCGCCCCGACGGCGAGGTCCCCGGCCAGCCGACCAGCGCCGAGATGGAAGCGGCGGCGCGCGCCGCCGGCCTGGGTTATGTGCATATCCCGTTCGTGGGTCGGCCCACGCCCGAGCAGGCCGAAGCGG
This sequence comes from Caulobacteraceae bacterium, assembly GCA_036509495.1. Taxonomy (GTDB): domain Bacteria; phylum Pseudomonadota; class Alphaproteobacteria; order Caulobacterales; family Caulobacteraceae; genus JANWHQ01. Next base: position 7,993 of record DATCFQ010000617.1, on the reverse strand, counting down.
TGGCCAGGGAGGCGGCGGCCGCGAACGGGCCGGTGCTGGCCTTCTGCCGCTCAGGCGCCCGCTCGATCACCGCCTGGTCGCTGGGCCAGCTCAGGGACGGCAGCCGCTCGCGCGCCGAGCTCGCCGCCCTGGCCGCCGACGCCGGTTACGACCTGTCCGCGGCCTTGGCGCCTTAGGAACCGATCGCCACGTGGAAGGCGGCCGAGGGGGTCAGCTCCGGATGGCAGCTGGTCAGCATCAGGAGCCCCTGTAGCGCGATGAGACAGAGCAGCGCCGCGGCGGCCCTTTGCAGCCGCTTTGACACGAAAATGGCTATGTCGCCGCCCATCGCCCGCTCTCCTTCACCCTTGTGGAGGTCTGCAGCGCAAGCTCCGGGCCGAATCCGGCCGTGATTCCCTTCGTGAGGGAAATGGCGTTCCGCTATGGCGAGGCCGACCCGGTCTCGCCGCGCATCCGGCGGGTGGTCGCCGACAATCCCGGGCCTTTCACCTTCACCGGCACAGGGACCTACATCATCGGCGCCGGCAAGGTCGCGGTGATCGATCCCGGTCCCGCCGATCCGGCGCATCTGGCCGCCCTCGTGTTGGCGTTGGGCGGCGAACGGGTGACGGCGATCCTGGTCACCCACACCCACCTCGACCACTCGCCCCTGGCCGCGGCCCTGGCCGAGGCGACCGGCGCTCCGGTGCACGGCCTGCCCGCGCCGCCGGGCCCGGAGGCGGCCATCCGGCTGGACGAGGGCCATGACCACCTCTTCCGCCCGGACATCCTGGTCAGCGACGGCGATCACATTTCAGGCCCCGACTGGACGCTCCAGGCAGTGGCCACGCCCGGCCACGCCTCGAACCACCTCTGCTACGCCCTGATCCAGGAGAACGCCCTGTTCTCGGGCGATCATGTGATGGGCTGGTCCACCACCGTGGTCAGCCCGCCGGACGGCGACATGGCCGACTATCTCGCCAGCCTGGACAAGATCGCGGCCCGGGACTTCGCCACGCTCTGGCCCACCCACGGGCCGGCGGTGCGCGAGGTCGGGCCTTTCCTTGCGGCCTACAAGGCCCACCGGCTCGAAAGGGAAGACCAGATCCTGCGGCAGCTGGCCAAGGGCCGGGCTCGGATCCCCGAGATGGTCGAGGCTATCTATGCCGACGTGGACCGGCGCCTGCACCCGGCGGCGGCCCATTCGGTGCTGGCGCACCTGATCAAGCTGGTGCGCGAAGGCCGGGCGCTGAGCGACGGTCCGCCGGGGCCCAGGGCCGCCTATGAACTCGCGTGATCGACCCTAGCCGATCCGCTTCACGAGGCCGGTCACCCGCCGGCAGTTGTCGCCGAAGTCGGCGAGGCCGCCGCGGCTCACCGAGCGCAGGTCGATCTGCGAGCCGGTCGCCGTCGCCGTCACCCGCACCGCCAGGTCGTCCTTGAGCCCCAGCCAGGTCCCCGTGGCGGTCGCTTCCAGCCGGCCCGAAGCGGGGCTGTCGCTGTAGAGTTCCAGCCCCTCGGCCAGCACCGCCGCCTTGGCCTTGGCATAGGCCTCGGCCGGCGGCAGGGTCAGGGGAACCGGGCGCGCGCCGGGGCAGGTCTCGCCGTTCACCTCCGCCACCCGCCGGTTCATGTAGGCGCCGGAGCTGGCCGGCACGATGGGATCGTCCTCGACCGGATAGGCGTCCGAGCCGCGCTCGCGCAGCAGGGCCGGGCTGAAGGCCAGAGGCTGGGTCCAGTTGGTCGCCACGTCGTGGGTCGGCGGATAGCTGTCGCCCACCGACTTCAGCCAGGCCAGGGCGGCCAGCATGGCCAGAGGCAGCACCAGGCTGATGGCGGCCCTCAGACCATATTTGCCGAAGCCAGCGGCGCCCGCCGCGAACACGGCGAAGATGCCGCCCAGCACCCCGATCAGGGCGACCTTTGAGGGCCAGTCGAGGATCAGCTTGCCGACCCCCATCGGCCAGTCGATCAGGTCGAAGCGGACGCCCAGGGCGCCGATGAGGATCAGGACCGCCGGCGCCACGGCGAGCACGGCCATGAGGTTCAGGAACAGCTCGACCCGGCCGAGCTTCCGGCGCGCCTTGCGGCGATCCTCGTGCGGATGGTTGTCGATCCGCAGGAACAGGCTCTGATCGGGGTCTGCGGGGGAGGCCGTGGCCGGCTCGGGCGCGGCCGCGCCGAGCGGCCCCAGCGCCAGCGGCTCGTGCGCGGCAAGCGGTTCGGCCGGCGCTGTTTCGAGCGCTTCGGTATCGGGTTCGGCCGACGGGGCCGCTTCGATCGCCGGGTCGCTCTCGGCGATTTCCGCCGGCGCCTCCGGCTCAGGCGTCGGCGCCGCTTCAGGGTGTGGCGCTTCGTCCTTGAACAGGATCGGCGCCGCGGTGATCGCGGCCGCGGCGAGGACCGGCGCCGCCGGGGATGTGAACGTCTCAGGCGCGGGGTAGGCGGGCGCGGGTTCGGCGGCCTCCGGCTCCGGCCCGGATTCGGACGCCGGCGGCGGATTGGGCGCGATCAGCTGCTCCAGCCGCTGGCGCAGCACCGGCTTGTCGATGCGGCCGACCGAATCCAGCGGAAAGCCGTTGACGAACAAAAGATCTCCCAGGCGAAGCCCCCCCAGCCGCTCGGCGAGGAAGCGCAGATATTCGGGCTTGCCGGCCAGGGCGCCGGGGTTGCGCTCGACCACCAGCACCGGCCCTTCGGCATCCAGGCCTCTCGGCGGATCGATCGCCGCGGCGCGGGCGGTGGCGGGATGCTCCAGCGCGGCGGCCTCGATCGGCCATGACGGGATCTGGACGCCGGCGGCGATCACCTGTTCATCGGCGCGGCCGAGCAGGGCGATGCGGCCTTGCGGGTCGATGGTGGCCAGATCGCCGGTGTCGATGGGGCCTGAGCCGTCCGAGCCGGAGACCAGCGGCCCCCGCGCGGTCAGGCGGCCGATGGCGACGCCGTCGTGCGGTCTTGGCCGGCCGTCGGCGTCCAGCAGCTCGAGTTCGACGCCGAACAGCGGTAAAAGGCCTGAGGCTCCGCGTGCAACGGCGGCCACGCCGGCGACCTCGGCCGCCCCCCAGGCGGACCAGACCTCCACGCCGAAGCTGTCGCGCCAGGCGCGGGCCAGGGCGTGGGGAGCAGGCGCGCCGACGGCGATGACCCGCGTCAATGAGCTCGGTCGGCGACCTTCGGAGCGGAACTGGTCGTGCAGGGCCTGCAGCTCGGCGGGTGCGCCGACGACCACGGTGGCCGTCTCGCGGTCGGCCAGGATGCGGATCGATTGCACGTCCAGCTTCTGGCCCGGCAGCACCAGCCGGGCGCCGGCCAGCGGCGCGGCGAATACCAGCCCGCCGGCGGCGTAGCGCCAGAAGGGGGTCAGCGAGAGGACGCTGTCGTCTGAGGAAAGCCCCAGGCCGTCGGGGCCCTGGGCGGCGAGGCCCTGCAGCACGCAGGCGCGGTGACTCCAGAGCGCCGCCTTGGGGGCTTCGGCGACGCCGGCGCTGTGCAGCAAGAGGGCCGCCATGCCCTCCTCGCCCGGCGCCCCGGCGAGCGTCCGGCCGGCGGTTTCCATCAGGGCGTCCTGGCTGACCACGGCGTGCATCCGGGTGGCCAGGGCCTGGCCGGCCTCGCCCATGGCGATGACCCGCTCGAGCTGAGGCAGCTTCAGCAGCGAAGGCTCCAGCCCCTGCAGCAGGTCGGGATCGACCAGCACCGCCTTGTCGCCGTGAGCGCGCATCAGCGCCGCAGCCTGCTCGGGCGAGCGTGCGGGATTGATCGGGTGGCAGACCGCGCCGGTGGTCATGATGGCGAACCAGGCTTCGATCTGGCGGGCGGAACTGGCGCCGATCACGGCCACCACGTCGCCCTTGCCTATGCCGCTCTCGGCCAGGGCCCCGGCGAGGCGGCGAACGCGGCTCTCCAGCAGGGCATAGCTGATGCGGCGCGGCGCCCCTTCAGGCGCGGCGGTGACCACCTCCGCCTGGCCGTGAGCTGCAGCCGCGTGCCGCAGAATCCGGTCGACAGTCAGCGGCGAGCTGTGCATCAGGCCCTGCATCGGATTGGGACTCCTCGACGCTAGTGTCCCGGCTCTGACGTTCGTCACTGCATGGGGCGACGTCGGACGAACGTCAGGGCCGATAAGGACACTAGCAAAATCATACCTCTAGTGAGGTCCGAGAATTTGACGTTCGTCACGGCGCCCGTCCCAACCTGAGACGAACGTCAAATTCACCTCACTAGCCGTGCAAACCCCCTGCCGTAGACCGAGTATGGGTCACGGATAGAGCGCCGTCATCGACCATGCCGCCGCAGGGTCGGGGCGGGCGAAAAGCATGCGTTCGTGCAGCCGGAACCGCCGCGCGCGCCAGAATTCCATGGCCAGGGGCTCCACGCGGAACCCCGACCAGTGCGGCGGCCTCGGCACGGCGCTGACGCCGAATTTCAGCGCATAGGCGGCCACCGCCTTCTCCAGCGCCACGGCGCCCTGCATGGGCCGCGATTGATCCGACGCCCAGGCCCCGATCTGGCTCGCCCGCGCGCGCGTAGAGAAATAGGCGTCCGCCTCTGCGTCCGACACGGCCGAGACCGGCCCCCGGATGCGCACCTGCCGGCGCAGCGACTTCCAGTGGAACAGCAACGCGGCCTTGGGATTGGCCAAGAGCTCGCGGCCCTTGGCGCTTTCCAGGTTGGTGTAGAAGACGAAGCCGGCCTCGTCGAAGCCCTTGAGCAGCACGGTGCGCGCATCGGGCAGGCCGTCCGCATCCACCGTGGCTAGGGTCATGGCGTTGGGATCCGACGGCTCGGATCCGGCGGCGGCGGCCAACCACTCGGCGAACAGCGCCAGGGGCCCTGGCTGCTCGGCGGCGACATCCTCGTCCGTCGCATAGGCCTGATAGTCCGCCTCGGTGGGCGATGGCGGGATCAGGCCAGGGCGGTCGATCTTTCGGCTCATGGCACGGCTTATAGCGCGACCTCGGAGGTTTAACCCCGAATTGACCGTGATGGACGATATTGACCGCATGACGCGAGCGGCGGGGGCGATGACGGCAGGAGAGGCGCGCGAGGTCCTGGGGTTGTCCCCGGGCGCCGACGCGGATGCCTTGGGCCGCGCCTACCGCGCCGCGGTGAAGACCGCCCATCCCGATCGGGGCGGCGGCGACGCCGAGCGCCTGCGCCAGGTGATCGAGGCCCGCCGGGTGCTGCAGGCGCTGGGCGAGGCCCGCATGGTGTTCACGCCCGCGCCCCGCCCCCCGCCCGTGAAGGGGCAGAGCCTGTCCCTGAAGATCACCGTGCGCGAGGCCCTGTTCGGCGGCCGCCGGCGGGTGACTCCGCAGTCCGGCCCGGCGCTCGATGTCCGGCTGCCCAAGGGTCTGCGCCCGGGCGACCTCTTGCGACTGGCCGCGGGGACGAACGCGGGCGGCGACGTGATGGTCCGCATCAGCCTGCAGGGGGAGACGGGACTTTCGGTCCGGGGCGACGATCTCTGGCTCGAGGTCAACGCCACCTCCGATCAGCTCCGCGCCGGCGCGCGGCTGGAGGTCGACACCCCGCGGGGCCGGCGCGCGCTCACCGCCCCCGAAGGCGCGGCGGACGGGCGGGCGATCCGGCTGAAGGGCCAGGGGCTGCCGGCCCGCGGCCGCCACCCCGTCGGCGACCTGATCCTGAAGCTCTGCCTGCAGTCGAAGCCGGAGGAGCCGGCCTCCAAGACCCTGTTGAAACGCTTCTCGGCCCGCTGGGCCGCCTGACCTCGGCGGTTTGTGGCCCCGCCCGCATCGGGCTAGAAGGCGCCCCCAAGCTCGGTTTCCGAAAAAGAGATGTCCCACAACACCTTCGGCCAGCTGTTCCGCGTCACCACCTGGGGCGAAAGCCACGGGCCGGCGCTCGGCTGCGTGGTCGACGGCTGCCCGCCGGGCCTGCGGCTGGAAGCCGCGGAGATCCAGCATTGGCTCGATCGCAGGAAGCCCGGGACAAGCCGCTTCGTCACTCAGAGGCGCGAGCCGGACGAGGTCAGGATCCTCTCGGGGGTGTTCTGCGACGACCATACCGAAGGCCAGGTCACCACCGGTGCGCCGATCTCGCTGATGATCGACAACCTCGACCAGCGTTCGCGCGACTATTCCGACATCGCCACCGCGTTCCGGCCGGGCCACGCCGACTATCCCTATTTCGCCAAGTATGGGGTCCGGGACTACCGCGGCGGCGGGCGCTCCTCGGCGCGGGAAACCGCCGCGCGGGTGGCGGCGGGAGCGGTGGCGCGCAAGGTGCTGGGCGAGGGCGTGCGCATCCGCGCGGCCCTGGTGCAGATCGGCGCGCTGAAGGTCGATCCGGCCCGCTGGGACTGGGCCGAAACCGAGAACAATCCCTTCTGGACGCCCGACGCCGAGGCGGCGGCGCGCTGGGAAAGCTATCTCGACGAGGTGCGCAAGGACCTCTCGTCGGTCGGCGCGGTGGTCGAGGTGCACGCCGAAGGCGTGCCCGCCGGCTGGGGCTCCCCGCTCTACGGCAAGCTCGACGCGGAGCTGGCCTCGGCCCTGATGTCGATCAATGCCGCCAAGGGCGTGGAGATCGGCGAGGGCTTCGCCTCGGCCGAGCTGACGGGCCAACAGAACGCCGACGAGATGCGGATGGGCCCGGGCGGGCCGCAGTTCCTGTCCAACCACGCAGGCGGCATCCTCGGCGGCATCTCTACCGGCCAGACCGTGATCGCGCGGGTGGCGTTCAAGCCGACCTCCTCGATCCCCACCCCGCGGCTGTCGCTGAACGAGGCGGGCGAGGAGATCGAGGTGCGCACCACCGGCCGCCACGATCCGTGCGTGGCCATCCGCGCCGCGCCGGTGGTGGAAGCCATGACCGCCTGCGTCCTGGCCGACGCGATGCTGCGCCATAGGGCCCAGACCGGCGGCGGCGCCTTCGTTCCGGGGCAGGACGGGCGGCGTTGAGGGCCGTGTCAGCGGCCCAAGACTTCACCACCAAGGACACCAAGGACACCAAGATTCGGGCGCCAACCGGGCTTCCTCCCGGAACACCGGAATCTGAACGAGCGCTTCGCGCCTATTCCGCCCTTGGTGATCTTGGTGAACTTGGTGGTTCAATGCCCAACCGCGGCCCCCTCAGAATCTCAGGAAGCGCACTTCCTTGACGTAGGGCAGGCTCATCACCTTGGCGAGCAGCGGCTCCGATGGAGGCTGGTCGACGCCGACCAGGGCGATGGCGTCATCGCCGGAACTCATCCGGCCCAGGTAGAAGGTCGAGATGTTGATCCCGGCGTCGCCGAACAGCGAGCCCAGGCGGCCGATGAAGCCCGGGCGGTCCAGGTTGTTCACATAGAGCATGTGCGGGCAGAACGGCGCGTCCAGGTCCATGCCCTTGATCTGCACGATGCGCGGCACGCCGCCGATCACCGTGCCGGCCAGGTCGATCTTGCCGCCCTCGAACACCACGCTGATCCGCATCAGGCTGTCGTAGGTGGGCGACAGCTCCTGGCGGGCTTCCGACACGGTCATGCCACGGGACTTGGCGATGGCCGGGGCGGAGACGACGTTCACCTCCGGCAGCATCGGCCGCATCACGCCGGCCAGGGCGGCCGAGGTCAGCGGCTTGACGTTCAGCCTGGAGAGGTCGCCCTCGTAGACGATCTCCACCGACTTCAGGCCCTCGCCCACCATCTGGCCGGCGAAGGCGCCCAGCCGTTCGGCCAGGCCGATATAGGGCCGCAGTTTCGGGGCGTCCTCGGCCGAAATGGAGGGGCTGTTCAAGGCGTTCGAGACCGCGCCGGTGAGCAGGAACTCGGAGATCTGCTCGGCCACCTGCAGGGCCACGTTCTCCTGGGCCTCCAGGGTGGAGGCGCCGAGGTGGGGCGTGGCGATGAAGTTGGGCGCGCCGAACAGCACGTTCTGCTTGGCCGGCTCCTCGACGAAGACGTCGAAGGCCCCCCCGCCCACATGGCCGGAGTCCAGCAGCTCGCGCAGGGCGTGCTCGTCGACCAGGCCGCCGCGGGCGCAATTGACGATCATCACGCCCTTCTTGG
>DATCFQ010000616.1:0-3520 GCA_036509495.1 Caulobacteraceae bacterium | reverse complement strand
TGGGCTTGGACGATCTGGTTTTGCGTGGCCATCGCCTCTTGGAGCGTCTGGCGGCTGTTCGTCTGCCAGCCAGCCAGCGCCTGCGTGATCTGGGCGAAGCTCATCCCCTGCATGTTGGCGGGGTAGGTCTGCTGATACTGCTGCGAGAGGTTCTGACTGTTGTAGCCAATGCCCTGCGCCTGCTGGAGCAGCCCCGTCGCCTGCGAGGTGATCGATTGAAGCGGGCCGGTGACGTCAGTCCCCAGCTTCTGCAGCATGGCCGCCTGGTTGGTCAGCTGCGCCTTGAGCTGCTGGATTTGCTGCAGCTGCTGGGTGACCTGCTTGATCGCCTGGGCGATCGCGGTCGGATCGATCACGGTCATCTGGGCGTGGGCGGGCTGCGGCCCCGTGGCCGTCATCCCAAGGCCGAGGGCCGCGACCAAGGCTGTGGTCGCAAGGAACTTACGCATGGCGGGAATCCTTCGAGGTGGGGGTGGGCGAGGGCGGAAACGGCCAGAGCTCGGCGGCGTCGGCGCACAGGAACAGGGGCTCGGTCCGGACGCGAAAGAGGACCGCTGCGCCAAACAGGAGGAAGCCCGCGACCAGGAGGAGGAACTGGTGGTGAAGGGGCGTTGCGAACACGGCGAGGAACCCCGGCGCCGCGAGCGCCAGGAAGAGGAACCTCCGGCGGCGGCGGGTGGCGATCCATCGCGCCGGCAAGCGCGCGGAGAGCCGCGACAGGGCGGCGAACTGCGCCGGCGTGAGCGGAGGGGGGGCCGCCGGCGCCAAGGCCGGCGACGGATTGATCGAGGCGGGATCGGTGGCGGGATCGTCCATCAAGCCACCTTCGCGCGGAGCGGGCCGGCTCGCTCGGCGAGGTAGGTCGCGACATCGGCGTGGCCCTTGGCGCCATAGTAGGCGGCCGCAAAGTTCTCCCGGCCGTGTTCCGCCAGGATGGTGCTCATCAGCTGCTGGTCGCCGGGTGAAGACGCCCCGACGGCCGCCAGCGTGAGGGGGCCAAGGCCAAGCTCGAACAGCCGGTTCCCGCTGCTCGATTGGTAGTAGTATTCCCGCTTGGGCGTGGCGCTGGCGATGATCCGGATCTGCTGGGCGTTCAGACCGAAGGCTGAGTAGAATTCGGCGATCTGAGGTGTCTGGGCGTCCGGGTTCGGCAGGAAGATGCGGGTCGGGCAGCTTTCGATGAGGGCCGGAGCGATCGAGGATCGCGCGATGTCGGCCAGGCTCTGCGTGGCGAACACCACGGCCACGTTGAACTTTCGCAGCGTCTTCAGCCACTCGCGGATCTTCGCCGCGAACGAGCCCTGATCGAGGAATAGCCACGCCTCGTCGAGGACAAGCAGGGTCGGCCGACCGTCAAAGCGCTTTTCCAGGGTGCGGAAGATGTAGGTGAGGACCGGCGCCAGCGCGGCCTTGTTCGACATGAGCTCGGCCATCTCGAACGTCTGCCAGATGGCGTTCGAGAGCATGTTGTGCTGGGCGTCCAACAGGTGCCCGTGCGGCCCGTTCAGGGTGTACGGCTTGAGGGCGGCCTTGACGTCGCGGTCCTGGATCGTCGCCGTCAGCAGGGTGAGGGTGCGCTGTTCGCGCGGCCCAGCCGCGAGATTGCGCAGGCCGCCCCAGATCTCTTCCTTGACCTGCGGCGTGATCTCGACGCCCTCGGCCGCCACGATGTCCTGGACCCACTCCTGGGCCCAGGCGCGATCTTCCGGCGTGTCGATCTCGGCCAGGGGCTGGAAGGCGAGTTCGCTGTGATCGCCGCCCAGGAAATAGAACCGGCCGCCCGTGAGCATGGTCGAGGCCCTCGAGCTGGCGCCCTTATCGAAGAAAAAGACCTGCGCCTCGGGATAGCGAAGCCACTGAACGGCGATCGTGTTCAGGAGCACCGACTTGCCCGAGCCGGTCGGGCCCACGATCATGGTGTGGCCGACATCGCCCTGGTGAATGTCGAAGCGAAAGGGGGTCGCGCCGGCGGTCCTGGCGAACAGGAGCGGCGGCTGCGCGCCCTGATGGCCGCGCTTGATGCACTCGGCGGTCAGGTGGGCGTTGCTGGTCGGCCCGGGCCAGATGGCCGACATCGGCATCATGTCGCACAGGTTCAGGGACGACACGAGCGGGCGGCGCAGATCGGCATAGGCCTGGCCTGGCAGGCTGCCCACCCAGGCCTCGACGGCGTTGACGTCCTCGACCTTGCAGACGAAGCCGACACGATTGATCGCGCTCTCGACCTCACGCACGCGGTCGGCCAGCCGGTCCGGGTCCGCATCCATCAGCGTCACGGTCGGCGTGAAATAGCCCATTGACGCCCAGTCGCCGCCAAGGATGGCCAGGGCGGCGTCGGCGTCCGTGGTCTTTGCTGTCGCATCCGGATCCTCGAGCTGCGATGGCTCGCGGGTGATCGCCTCCTTGAGGAGCGCCAGGACGCCCTTGCGCTTGGCGAACCATCTCTTGCGCACCGTGGTCACGGCCTTGCGCGCGTCTTCCTTGTCGAGGGGAAGGAAGCGGCACACCCAACGATAGCTGACGCCAAGCTCGTTCAGGCGATCAAGCAGACCGGGGGACGAGCTGGTCGGATAGGCGCGAACGGAGATCGTACGGATGTAGCTGCCGCCCAGGCGCGGAAAGAGCCCGCCCTGGAAGTCGTCGTCGGTCAGGAAGGCGTCCAGATAGGCCGGCGTGTCGGGCGTGCGGACATAGTGGCGCTTGGTCGACACGCAGCCATGCAGATAGGTCAGCGTCTCGTCGTCCGACAACTCGTGAACCTCGGGCATGATCGCGCCCAGGATGTCGGCGATCTGGCGCACGGTGCTGAGGAAGTCGCCGAGCGCCGCGCGATACATGCCGGCCGCCCCGCGGCCGGACGGCGCGTTCTCCAAGAGCAGGCTCTCGGCGGTGCTGACCGACTCCTCGGGCGGCAGGAAGGTAAAGGTGACGTAGTAGCGGCTCTCGAAATGGCGCTCCTGGGCCTCGAAAGCCGCGCGCCGCTCGTCGTCGATCAGGTCGGAGACCGGATCAGGGAACACGCTGACTGGATATTCCTGCGACGATGCGCGCAACGCCTCGACGTGCATGCACCAACGCGAGCCGAGCCGCCGCAGGGCGTTGTTCAGCTGCGCCCTCGTGGCGACCAGGCTGGCGTCCGTCGAGCTGGCCAGGTCGGGGCCTCTGAAGGCGAGCGTCTTCTGGAAGCTGCCGTCCTTGTTCAGGATCAGGCCCGGCCCGATCAACGCCACCCAGGGCAGATGATCGAAAAGGCGTTCAGCCTTGGCGCGGTATTCTTTCAGGTAGAGCAAGGCGGGCCTCCCCAGTCGGTATCGGGACGGGCGATTTCGGGCGTCGGATGCAGACGATGGCGGCGAGGATCAGCGCGGTGGCGACGACGGCGCCGCCGCGGAGATCATCACGCGTCCCAGTAGGGTTTCTGGCGAATGTGGCGCTTGAGGGCGTCGAAGAAGTACGGATCGCGCTTGTTCAGCCAGTAGGCGCCGGTGTGGACCGCCAGGCCGAGCGGGATTCCGATCCA
>DATCFQ010000615.1:0-4060 GCA_036509495.1 Caulobacteraceae bacterium | reverse complement strand
GACCTCGTGGTCGCTGCGCCGCTCGGGAAAACGCAGCCGCACCTCGTCGGAGGGCCCGATCAGGGAACTGGACGCCTTCAGGAACAGGCCGTGGTCCTTGAGGTCGGCGAAGCTGCGGCCGAAGCCGATGCCCGGGTCGGCGTGGGCCTCCTCGATGTGGGCGCGGTAGTTGATCGGCGCGCCGATGATCTTGCCGGGCGCCGCCACGGGGCTCTCCAGCCGCACGCCCTCCAATGCGAGCCTCGGCCGGCTGACGGCCGCATCCAGGAGGCCCGGACCCATCTCCACCGCCTGGCGGATGATCCAGTCGCCCGGCGGCGCGGGCCAGGGCGGCGAACGGTCGAACAGATCGGTGACGTCGAGGACCTCTTCGCCCTCGACAAGGCCCAGGCGATCGCGGTCGAAGCGGCAGAGCCTCATGCGACCCGCTCTTCGCGCCAGAGGCCGAGCGCCTCATGGACCGGCCGATCGGAGAAGGCGAAGAGCACGCTCTCCTCCAGGGCCTCGAGCCGCACCTCGGTCCAGCCCGGTAAGGCCAGGAGGTCGCGGGGGCCGAGCTCGAAGCTTTCGCCGCCCACCGTGGCCCGCACCCGACCCTCGACCAGGGTGGCCACCGCGCTATCGATGGACTTGCGGGGCCGGGTGGCGAACCCCTTGGGCAGCAGGGTCAGGGTCGGGCCGAGGGTCGGCATGGCCCAGCCGCCGGCCGGGTTCTGGTAGCGAAGCACATGGCCGCGCCAGGCGTCGATCCTGCCGGCCTTGAGCCCCTCGAGCGCCTCGCGCGTGCGGTCGTAAGGCCAGGCGAAGGCGGGAGAGTCCTCGCGCTGCAGCGGCGCCAGGGCCGTGTCGCCCAACTCCTCGCGGAAGCCCGCGCCGAGGAAGCCGACCAGGGGCACGTCCAGGCCGTCCAGCCAGATCACCGGCTGATCGCCGCCGCCATGCTCGTGCCAGGTCATGGCCGGAGTGATGATGAAGTCGCCGGGCTTCATATAGGCGCGCTCGCCGTCGACGGCGGTGTAGGCGCCCTGGCCCTCCATGACGAAGCGGAGGGCCGATTGGCTGTGCCGGTGGGCCGGGGCGATCTCGCCCGGCAGGATCAGCTGCAGCCCGGCATAGAGGGTGTCGGTGACCTGCAGCTTGCCGTGAAGGCCGGGGTTGGCCAGCACCACCACTCGCCGCTCGGCCTCTTCGGCGGTGATCAGCCGGCCCGCTTCCAGAAGATGCTCGCGGACCTGGTCGTAGGCCCACAGATAGGGCCGCGCCCTGGCGGTGGGTTCCGCAGGGGCGAGGGCGGCAAGGCTCTCCCAGAGCGGCTCCAGGCAGGCGCGCCCCAGCCGCTGGTAGTACCCGGTCATCCCGGCCGATTCGCCTGGGACGTCTGCGCTGTCGGCGCCCGCCATCTCATTCCCTCGGCGCAGCCATAGGCCAGCGGCGGCCGGCGCCGTCAACGCGCAATCTGCAAGGTCGCCTGATCGATCGCAGCCGTCAGGGCCGAGAGTTCGTGCGGCAAGATAGTGAACGCTGGCGTTAAATATATCGTCCGCCCGAACGGCCGAATCCAGACGCCGGCCTCCACGAACCGGGCTTTCAGCGCCTTGAGGTCCGGCGCCTGCTCCAGCTCCACCACCCCGATGGCGCCCTTGACCCGCACGTCCCTGACGCCGCGCCGTCCGTGGCAGGGCGCGAGGCCGGCGCGGAGCTGGTCCTCGATGGCGCGCACCTGCTCCAGCCGAGGCTCGCTCTCGAACACGTCGAGGGAGGCATTGGCCGCCGCGCAGCCCAGCGGATTGGCCATGTAGGTGGGGCCGTGCATCAGCGCCTTGGCCGGATCGTCGGACCAGAAGGCCGCGGCGACCTCGCCACTGGCCACCGTCGCCGCCAGCGGCAGGGTTCCGCCGGTCAATCCCTTACCGAGGGTGATGATGTCGGGGCGCACCCCCGCCTGTTCGAAGGCGAACATCGAGCCGGTGCGTCCGAAGCCGGTGAAGATCTCGTCGAAGATCAGCCAGAGGCCATGCCGGTCGGCCGCCGCGCGCAGCCGCTGCAGCACCTCTGGCTCATGGAAGATCATGCCGCCGGCGCCCTGGACCAGGGGCTCGACGATGATCGCGGCCAGCTCATGGCCGTGAGCGTCCAGGGCGGCGTCGAACGCCGCCGCACTCTCTGCATCGCGGGGCAGGTCCACAATGACATGTGGCTGCAGCGCCCCGGCGAACAGGGCGTGCATGCCCTCGTCCGGGTCGCAGACCGCCATGGTCCCCAAGGTGTCGCCATGATAGCCGCCCTTGAAGGCCATCAGCCTGGTGCGGCCCCCCTCGCCGCGGTTCAGCCGGGCCTGGATGGCCATCTTCATCGCCACCTCGACGGCGACCGAGCCGGACTCCGAAAAGAACACCCGCTCGAACGGCGCGCCGAGCAGCTCGACCAGCCGCCGCGCCAGGGTCAGGGCGGGCTCATGCACCAGGCCGCCGAACATCACATGCGGCAGCACCTCCAGCTGACGCTCCACCGCCGCGCGGATGTGGGGGTGGCCATAGCCGTGGCAGGCCGTCCACCAGGACGCGACGCCGTCGATCAGCTCGCGCCCATCGGCCAGGGTCAGCCGCGAGCCCCGGGCGGCGACCACCCGCAGGGGATCGGGCTCGGTCTTCATCTGGGCGTAGGGCAGCCAGATGTGGTCCAGGCCCGTGTCGCGCCGCTCGGGTTGGCTTCCCATGCCGCGCGGCCTACACCCCAAGCCGCAAATGTCCAGGTTCGACGCCGATTTCGCAGACGCCCTGGGCCGCGCCGACGCCGGCGGCCGCCGCCGCAGGCTGCGCGCTATCCAGCCTTTGGACCACGGCCGGGTGCGGCTGCACGGCCGCGAACTGATCGACTTCTCCTCCAACGACTATCTCGGCCTGTCGCGCCATCCGGCCCTGATCGCCCGCGCCCAGGACTGGGCCGCGCTCTATGGAACCGGCGCCGGCGCCTCGCGGCTGGTGCGCGGGACCTTCGAGGCCCACGCCGCCGTCGAGGCCAAGCTCGCGATCCTGAAGGGAACCGAGGCCAGCCTGCTGTTCGCCTCCGGCTGGCAGGCCAACGCGTCGGTCCTGCCGGCTCTGTTCGCGGCCGCCGAGACCCCAGCCCTCGTGTTCGCCGACCGGCTGGTGCATTCGAGCCTGCACCACGGCTGCCAGGCGGCCGGGGTGCGGCAGATCCGCTTCCGCCACAACGACCTGGACCATCTGGAACAGCTGCTGGCCGAGCGGGAGGCCCAGCCCGGCCGCCGGTTCATCCTGACCGAGAGCGTGTTCAGCATGGACGGCGACCAGGTCGACATCGCCCGGCTGACCGCCATCGCCGAACGCTGGGACGCCTTCCTCTATCTGGACGAGGCGCACGCCACCGGTGTCCTTGGGCCCAGGGGGATGGGCCTTTCCGGCCTCATGCCCAGGGCCGTCGACCTGTCGATGGGCACCTTCTCCAAGGCGATGGGGAGCTTCGGCGCCTACGTCGCCGGCTCCAAGACGCTGATCGACTATCTGATCAATGCCTGCTCGGGCTTCATCTACACCACCGCCCCGCCGCCGCCGGTGCTGGGCGCCATCGACGCGGCTCTGGACCTCGTCCCCGGCATGGACGCCGAGCGCGCGCATCTGCTGGGCCTGGCCGATCGCCTGCGCCACGGCCTCGTCGAGGCGGGCGTCGATACCGGCCGATCCACCACCCAGATCGTCCCGGCCCAGGTCGGCGAGGAGGCCGCCGCCATGCAGGCCGCCCGCCGGCTCGAAGCCCAGGGCATGCTGGCCGTCGCCATCCGCCCCCCGACCGTGCCCAAGGGCTCCAGCCGCCTCCGCTTCACCCTCTGCGCCGCCCATTCGGCCGAGGACGTCGACCGGCTGATCGCGGCGGTGAAGGCGGTATGGCCGGCGAGGCGGGCGGCGTGAGCGAGGGGGGCCATGCTTCTCCCCCCCTCTCCTTTCAGGGGGAGGGGTCGGAGGTGGGGGTCCGCGCCGGCCCCTCAGCGGCGAACGCCGCCGCTTTCGATGCGGAGGGAGTCCTTGGACCCCCTCCCTCG
>DATCFQ010000614.1:0-2063 GCA_036509495.1 Caulobacteraceae bacterium | reverse complement strand
GGACTTTGCGACATGACAGCTTGCGGTGTGGCGTCGCCGGGCGGAACGACTATGTTCCGCCGCGAAAGGCGGCCCCGTCGGCCGGTTGATCGATGTCCCTCTATCCCAAGTCCCGCAAGGCGCGGCGGCGGCTGACGGTGCTGCTGGTCGCGGCCCCCATCCTGGCCCTGGCGGTCGGCCTGTCGCTCTACGCCATGCGTGACGCGGTGGTGTTCTTCTATGGGCCCAGCGAGGCCAAGGCCAAGCACCTGCCGGCCGGACGCGTGGTCCGCATCGGCGGTCTGGTCGAGACCGGCAGCGTCCGCCGCCTGCCCGACGGCGCCATGAGCTTCAGGATCGCCGACCATGCGAGCGATGTGTCGGCGGTCTACAAGGGCGAGCTGCCCGACCTGTTCCGCGAGGGCCAGGGCGTGGTCGCCCAGGGCGCCTTCAACGCCTCGGGCGGCTTCGAGGCCAGCCAGGTCCTGGCCAAGCATGACGAGCGCTACATGCCCAAGGAAGTGGTCCAGGCCCTGAAGAAGTCCGGCGAATGGCGGCCCAGCGGCCAGGTCGCGGCCACCCCGGTCGGCGCGGCGGGGGCGTCATGATCGCCGAACTCGGCGCCTTCTGCCTGCTGCTGGCCCTGGCCCTGTCGATGGCGCAGGGCGGGCTTTGCGGCTTCGCCGCCGGGCGGCGTTCGGACGCGCTGCGCGGCGCCGGCGAGGGGGCGGCGGTGGCGGCGTTCATCGCCGTGGCGATCGCCTTCTTCGCCCTGATGACCGCCTTCGTCCGCTCGGACTTCTCGGTGGCCAACGTCGCGGCCAATTCCCACACCGACAAGCCGCTGCTCTACAAGATCGCCGGAGTCTGGGGCAGCCACGAAGGCTCGATGCTGCTGTGGAACCTGGCGCTGACCGGCTTTGGCGCCATCGTGGCCCTGACCGGCCGCGGCCTGCCGGGGCGGCTGAAGTCGCTGGTCCTGGCGGTGCAGGGCGGCCTCGGCGTCCTGTTCATCGGCTATACCGCCCTGGCCTCCAGCCCGTTCGTGCGGCTGATCCACCCGCCGGTCGAGGGCCAGTCGCTCAATCCCCTGCTGCAGGACCCTTTCCTCGCCATCCATCCGCCGTTCCTCTACGCGGGCTATGTCGGCTTCTCGGTCGTCTTCTCCTTCGCCGTCGCGGCCCTGATCCAGGGCAAGGTCGACGCCGCCTGGGCCCGGTGGGTCCGGCCCTGGACCCTGGCGGCCTGGAGCTTCCTCACCGTCGGCATCACGCTGGGGTCCTACTGGGCCTACTATGAGCTCGGCTGGGGCGGCTGGTGGTTCTGGGACCCGGTCGAGAACGCCAGCTTCATGCCCTGGCTGGCCGGCACCGCCCTGCTGCACTCGGCCATCGTCACCGAAAAGCGCGGGGCGCTCGGCGGCTGGACGGTGTTCCTGGGCCTTCTGGCCTTCAGCCTGTCGATGCTCGGAGCCTTCCTGGTCCGCTCGGGGGTGCTGACCTCGGTCCACGCCTTCGCCATGGATCCCAAGCGGGGGGTCCTGCTCCTGGCCATCATGGGCATCGCGGCCGGCAGCGCCTTTATCCTGTTCGCCTGGCGTGCGCCGAAGCTGAAGCCGTCGGGCCTGTTCGCCCCGGTCAGCCGCGAGGGGGCGCTGGTGCTCAACAACCTGTTCCTCGCCGCGGCGACCGCGACGGTGCTGCTCGGCACCCTCTATCCCCTGATCCGCCAGGCCCTGACCGGAGAGCCCATCTCGGTGGGCCCGCCGTTCTTCAACCTCACCTTCGCGCCGCTGATGGCCGCCTGCATGCTGCTGCTGCCGGCGGGACCGCTGCTGACATGGAAGCGCGCCGACGCGTTCGGCGCGGTGCAGCGATTGTGGGTCGCCGCGCTCCTGGCGGTCGTCGCCGGCGCGGCGGTGCTGGCGATCGAGAGCCCCAGGAGCCTGCCGGCCGCCGCCGGGGTGGCGCTGGGCATGTGGCTGGTCATCGGCGTCCTGGTCGAGATCGCCGAGCGGGTGCGCCTGGGCAAGGCGCCGCTCGCCGAGGTGGGCCGCCGGTTCCGCGGCCTGCCCCGCGGCTCCT
>DATCFQ010000613.1:0-6578 GCA_036509495.1 Caulobacteraceae bacterium | reverse complement strand
CAGAACATGTTCAGTTGCAGCTTGGCCTCGTCGGACATCCGCGAGGGATCCCACGGCGGCTCGAACACCAGATCGACAATGCAGGAGCGGATGCCGGGCACGCTCATCACCGCGTCCTTCACCCATCCCGGCATCTCGCCGGCGACCGGGCAGCCGGGCGCGGTGAGGGTCATCTCGACCACCACGTCCTTCTGGTCGGAGAGATCGACCTTGTAGACGAGGCCCAGCTCATAGATGTCGACCGGGATCTCCGGATCGTAGACGGTCTTGAGCTTGTCCACGAGCAGATCGGTCAGCTGGTCGATCTCGGGCTGGCTCAGCGCCACTCCGGTTTCGCTTGTCTCGTCAGTCTTGAAGTTGGCGTCGTCCATGGCTCACGCGAATCTAGGCGAAGAAGGATCTGGCGCGGCCGAGAGCGTCCACGAACGCGTCGGCCTCGTCCAGGGTGTTATATAGGGCGAAGGACGCCCGGGCGCTCGATGTCACGCCGAAACGGCGCAGCAGCGGCTCGGCGCAGTGGGTGCCGGCCCTGACCGCGACGCCATAGCGATCGAGGATCTGGGCGATGTCATGGGCGTGGGCGCCCTCGACGTTGAAGGCGAACACCGCCCCCTTGCCGGGCGCCTGGCCGATCACCTTCAGCCAGTTGGCGCCGTTCAGGCCCTCAACCACGCGGTCGTAGAGCGCCCGTTCGTGGTCGGCGACGGCCTTGCGGTCGATCCCCTCCAGCCACTCGATCGCCGCGCCCAGCCCCACGGCCTCGACGATCGCCGGCGTGCCCGCCTCGAAGCGGTGCGGCGGATCGGCATAGGTGACCTGATCCAGGGTGACGGTCCCGATCATCTCGCCCCCGCCCTGGTAGGGCGGCAGGTCCTCCAGGCGCTCGGCCTTGCCGTAGAGCACGCCGATGCCGGTGGGACCGTAGAGCTTGTGGCCGCTGAAGACATAGAAATCGACGTCCATGGCCTGCACGTCCACCGGCTCGTGGACGATGGCCTGGCAGCCGTCCAGCAGCACCGGCGCGCCGACGGCATGGGCCGCCTCGATGATCTCTCGTACCGCGTTGATGGTCCCCAGCACATTGGACATGTGCGAGATGGCGACCATGCGAGTCTTTGGACCCAACAGGGCGCGGTAGGCGTCCATGTCCAGCCGCCCGTCGTCCGTCACCGGGACGAACTTCAACACCACGGCTTTGCGTTCGCGCAGGAAGTGCCAGGGCACGATGTTGGCGTGGTGCTCCATCTCCGAGAGCACGATCTCGTCGCCGGCCTTCAGCGAGTGCCCAAACGATGAGGCCACCAGGTTGATCGCCTCGGTGCCGCCCTTGGTGAACACGATCTGGGCCGCCGACGGCGCATTGATGAACCGGGCTACCGCCGTGCGGGCGCGCTCGTAAGCCTCGGTCGTCTCGTTGGCGAGGGTGTGCAGGCCGCGATGGACGTTCGAATAGGAGGTTTCCATCAGCCGGGTCATTGCGTCCATCACCGCCCGCGGCTTCTGCGCCGAGGCGGCGTTGTCGAGATAGACCAGCGGCCGGCCGTTGACCTGCCGCTTCAGGATCGGGAACTGCTCGCGCACCGTCTCGGGATCGAAGCTCATGAGCGCGCCCTGAGCTGGGCGGCCAGCCACTGGTGGGCCAGCTCGCGGGCCTGGATGTGCTCGATGCGATCGGCGGCCTCGGCCAGGAAGGCCTCGATCAGCATGGCGCGCGCCTCGGCTTCGGGGATGCCGCGCGAGCGGGCGTAGAACAGCGCCTCCTCGTCCAGCGCTCCGACGGTATTGCCATGAGCGCAGGCGACGTCGTCGGCCCAGATCTCGAGCTCGGGCTTGGCGTCGACCTCAGCGCGGTCCGACAGCACCAGGGCATGGTGGCCCATCTTGGCGTCCGTGCCGTCGGCGCCCGGGTGCACCACGATGCGGCCCTGGAACACGCCGCGGGCCTGGTCCTGCACCACGCCCTTGGTCAGCTGGACGGCGACCCCGTCGCGCTGCAGGTGCTCGACCAGGGTGGTCTGGTCCGAATGCCGCTGGCCGGCGAGCACATAGACGCCGTCGAGCTGCACCTCGGCCTTGCCGCCATGATGGCGCACGCGAGTCTCGAACCGCTGGCGCTTGGCGCCGGAGGCCAGCACCGTCTGGTGGAACACCGCGCCCGGGGCCAGTTCGACCTCGGTCAGGCTCACCGAAACAGCGTCCACCGCGTCGTCCAGCAGCACCACACGTTCCAGCCGCGCGCCCTCGCCCACCCGGATCGGGAAACGCGCATCGGCGACATAGCCGGACGCGTGGCCTTCGAAGCTGTCGATCAGCAGCAGCCGTTCGCCCGCGGCCACCTCGACCGACGCTTCCAGCGAGTGGCCGGTCCCGTTGCTGGCCGAAACGAACCGCCGCAGCCGCATGGCGTCAGGAGCCGTGGAGGCGTCGTCCCGGATCATCCGGCCGTTGGCATAGGTGGTCACCGGCTCGCGCAGCGCCTGCAACACCGGATTGGCCGCGACGTTGTCGACCGTGGGCGAGGCCGGCGGTGCGACCCGGATCAGGCCGCGCAGGTCGGTCCAGCGCCAGTCCTCGTCGCGCCGGCCGGGCAGCTGGTCGAGCTGGCCGGTCCTGAGGGCGGAAGCGAGGCTCATGCGGCCTCTCTGGCGTACTTGTCGTAGCCCTCGCGCTCCAGCTCGTGAGCCAGCTCGGGCCCCCCGGAAGCGACGATGCGGCCGTCCGCCAGCACGTGCACCCTGTCGGGCGTCACATAGTCGAGCAGGCGCTGGTAGTGGGTGATCACCAGCATGCCGCGATCGGGAGACCGCAGGGCGTTGACGCCTTCGGAGACGATGCGCAGGGCGTCGATATCGAGGCCGGAGTCGGTCTCGTCGAGGATCAGGAATCGCGGCGAAAGCATCACCATTTGAAGGATTTCCATCCGCTTCTTCTCACCGCCTGAGAAGCCGACGTTCAGGGGCCGGCGCAGCATCTCGAAGTCCATTTTCAGCTTGGCGGCGTTCTCGCGGGCAAGCTTCAGGAAGGCTGGTGCAGTCACTTCCGCCTCCCCGCGCGCCTTGCGCTGGGCGTTGAGCGCGGTGCGGATGAAGGTCAGGGCCGGCACGCCCGGGATCTCCAGCGGATACTGGAACGACAGGAACACGCCCTTGGCGGCCCGCTGGCTGGGGTCCAGCGACAGCAGGTCCTCGCCGTCAAGCGTGGCCGTGCCCTGGGTGACCTCATAGCCGGCGCGGCCGGTCAGCACATAGGACAGGGTCGACTTGCCGGCCCCGTTCGGCCCCATGACCGCGTGCACCTCGCCGGCGGGGATCTCCAGCGACAACCCTTTGATAATTTGATTGCCGTCGATGCCGGCGTGAAGCTCGCGAATACTAAGCATGGATCAGTCGACGTCCTCGCATTGGACCAGGAGGCGTGCGACGGCCGCCTCGATGTCGGGAATGGTCTTGACCTCGACGGTGACGATCACCGGATCGAAGGCGCTCTTGATCTCGTAGGTCAGATGGAAATCGCCGGCGTAATCGACGCTGGCGCGGATGAGGACGGGGCCCGGGTCGATCTGCAGCTCGTCGCCGTTCAGCTCCACCTCGCCATGGATGGAGTCGCGCAGTTCCCGGTCCCCCATGATCTGGTGGAACAGGGCCTTGAGCTGGGCGTAGCCGGCCTCGTGAGGTCGTTCATCGGCCTCCTGGGCCTCCCGCTTGCGGGTCCGCTCGGCGGTCAGGGCGTCCTTCAGCGACATGCCTAGTCCTCGCCGTCCCAGTATTCGGCCTGGGTCAGCCGGCCGCGCTTCTTGAAGGTGGCGCTGTCGAAATGGACGCCCTTGGCGCCCACGCCGATGCCGATCTTGCCGGAGTCGGGATATTCGACGAGGTCGGCCGCCGGCACGTTGCTGAGGCCGAGATAGCGCAGCTCTTCGCCGCCCGTGTTGATGATCTGGTGCGCGTCCCCGCCCGCGGGGGCGCCCAGGCAGTCGCCCGCCCTGACCGGCAGGCGCGAGTCGCCGAAGCGGTATTCGCCCGAGCCGGACAGGATCACGAATATCTCGTCGCAGCCGTGATGGCGATGGAACGGAAATGCGGTCTTTCCGGGCGGGACCACGTGCAGCATGCAGCCGAGGGTCGACAGACCAAGCGCCGCGCCGATCTCGCCGGTGCCAACCGCGAACCGCTCGCCGTGCGACAGGCTGCCGAGCGGAATGTCGGCGACATCGATGACGGGCTGGGTGTGGAGGCTCATCCGACGCTCCCTTCCAACGAGATCGCCACCAGCTTCTGGGCTTCGACGGCGAATTCCATCGGCAGCTCCTGCAGCACGTCGCGGACGAAGCCGTTGACCAGCAGCTGCACCGCCTCCTCCTGCGAGAGGCCGCGCTGCATGGCGTAGAACAGCTGGTCTTCGGAGAGGCGGGTGGTGGTCGCTTCGTGCTCGAACTTGGCCGAGCCGTTGCGCGCCTCGATGTAGGGCGTGGTGTGGGCGGCGCAGTGCTTGCCGATGAGCAGGCTGTCGCACTGGGTGAAGTTGCGGGCGCCCTTGGCCTTGGGGTGGGCCGAGACCAGGCCACGGTAGGTATTGGACGATCTGCCGGCCGAGATGCCCTTGGAGATGATCCGAGAGCGGGTGTTGGCCCCCAGATGGATCATCTTGGTGCCGGTGTCGGCCTGCTGGAAATTGTTGGTGATGGCGATCGAGTAGAACTCGCCCGAGCTCCCCTCCCCGCGCAGGATGCAGGACGGGTACTTCCAGGTGATCGCCGAGCCGGTCTCCACCTGGGTCCAGCTGACCTTGGAGCGGTCGCCGCGGCAGTCGGCGCGCTTGGTGACGAAGTTATAGATGCCGCCCCGACCCTCGGCGTCGCCGGGATACCAGTTCTGCACCGTCGAATATTTGATCTCGGCGTCGTCCAAGGCCACCAGCTCGACCACCGCCGCGTGCAGCTGGTTCTCGTCGCGCTTGGGGGCGGTGCAGCCCTCCAGATAGGAGACGAAGGAGCCCTCGTCGGCGATGATCAGGGTGCGCTCGAACTGGCCGGTCTCCTCCGCATTGATGCGGAAATAGGTCGACAGCTCCATCGGGCACCTGACGCCCGGCGGCACGTAGACGAACGAGCCGTCCGAGAAGACCGCCGCGTTCAGGCAGGCGAAGTAGTTGTCCGACACCGGCACCACCGAGCCCAGATACTTGCGCACCAGCTCCGGATGGTTCTGCAGCGCCTCGGAGATCGAGCAGAAGATCACCCCCGCCTCCGACAGCTCCTTCTTGAAGGTGGTGACCACCGAGACGCTGTCGAACACCGCATCCACGGCGTACCTCGGCGCGCCCTTCACCCCGGCCAGAACCTCCTGCTCCTTCAAGGGGATGCCGAGCTTGGCGTAGGTCTCCAGCAGCTGGGGATCGACCTCGTCCAGGCTGTTCGGGCCATCCTTCGCCTTGGGGGCGGCGTAGAAGTAGATGTCCTGGTAGTCGATCTTGGGGAACTTCAGCCGGGCCCAGTCCGGCTCGTCCATCGATAGCCAGCGCTCGAAGGCCGCGAGGCGCCATTCCAGCATCCACGCCGGTTCGTTCTTCTTGGCCGAGATGAAGCGGACGGTGTCGGTGCAGAGGCCGCGAGGCGCGAACTCCTGGTCGATGTCGGTGACGAAGCCGTGCTTGTAGGCCTCCAGTTCCGCGACGCTTTCGACGGTCTGACGAACAGCAGCCATCTAGGCCTCCACCAAATTACGCACGCGGGCCCGATGGCGCGCAAAAGCTTCGAGCCAGGCTTCGACGAAACAGCTCCAGTCGGCCTCGGTCGTGGCCCAACCGCCGGAGACGCGCAGGCTGCAGGCGCCGAGATCGCCGCGGCCCATGGCGTCGATCACATGGCTCGACTTCACCTTGCCCGACGAGCAGGCGGCTCCGGCGCTGACCATCACGCCGGCCAGATCCAGCGCCATGACCTGCAGTTCCGAGGAGAACCCTGGGGCGGCGAAGCAAAGCGTGTTGGGCAGGCGCGGCGCGTCCTCGCCGAGCACCACCGCACCAGCCTCGGCCTCCAGCCGTGTGGCGGCAGCGTCGCGCCAGGCGCTCTGATTGGGGCCCGGATGCACCGTTGCGGCCTTGGCCGCGGCCCCAAAGCCCGAGATGCCGGACAGGTTCTCGGTGCCGCCACGACGGCCGCGTTCCTGGCCGCCGCCGAAGCTGCGGCGGGTCAGTTCGATGTCGCAGCCCACGATCAAGGCGCCCGAGCCCTGCGGACCGCCGATCTTGTGGGCCGACATGGCCATGGTGTCGGCCGCAATGGCGTCGATCGGGATCTTGCCGGTGGCCTGCACCGCATCGACGTGGAACCAACCCCCGGCCTCATGCACCAGGGCGGACGCTTCGACCACCGGCTGGACGACGCCGGTTTCGTTGTTGGCCGCCATCAGAGCGACGAAGGGCCGGCCATCCTCGGCGCGCCAGGTCTTGAGCCGCTCGGCCAGCCAGCCGAGGTCAGCGACGCCATTGGAATCCACCGGCCAGAGCTCCACCGCCGCACCCGAAGCGGCTGCGGCGTCCAGCACGCTGGCGTGCTCGGTCGCACCGATGATCAGCCG
>DATCFQ010000612.1:0-2224 GCA_036509495.1 Caulobacteraceae bacterium | reverse complement strand
GTGCGGCGGGGTCTGGCTCATCCATGCCGGCGTCCCGTCGTCCTGCCCCGGCGCGCCGGCCGGTTGCGAACCCAGGGCCGCTGACGGGCTGTCGCCCTGCCCCATCTGGGACGCCGAAACGCCCTGCTGCAGGCCGTGCTGGGCCAGCGTCCAGGCCCAGAGCTGCGGGCTGGCCGGCCGCAGCAGGCCGCTCAGGGACGGCCAGAGGCTGGCGAGGTCAGGGTCGCCTTGGCTGAGGTCGTAGGGTGCGCCCATGTCCAGGCTCGTCCGGGCCAGATCAGATGGAAGACGAGAGGCGGCCCAGGCATGGTCCGCATCCCGCGCGCGGGTCGGCCGCCGCGCCCTGCCCGGCGTCCGCCAGCGCGTGCCCCAGCTCCTCGCGCAGGGACAGGTCATCCGCCTCGCCGGCCTCGGGCTCGGCGGCGGTGTCGATGAAGTCTTCGGTGTCCTGGGTCATGGGGAGGATCATCGGTCCTCCCGGCGAGCGATTAGGGTTGGGCTAAGTTCCTGCGTCGCGCGGCGGCGCCCGAATGGGCGACCTGGCCCAGCCAAGTGCGGGCCGCGCTTAGCCGAAGGCCAGGACTCTCGTGCTCGAGCTTCGTACTGTGGGTCCGCTTTCCGGCCTGGAGCCAATGGCGGGGACCGGACCCGTCTCGGGCCTTTGGGAGGTCCGCTTGCTGGCCGTCAGCACTCTGGCAAGATGGCTTCGGCTGGGCGGGAAGGGGGATGTGAAAATATGGGCGTCCAACGCATCCCACGTCTGATCGTCGCAGGAGGGATTGTCATCGCAACCGCGATTGCTGCTCCCCTCATGGGCCACGCAGCGCCGACTAGTTCCGACTCGACGGCGGTGAGGAGCCTGACGGTCATGGCCCCGCGCGGCTGCATCAAGGCGCGCAAGCCTCCCGGCCCTGACGTCTCGGAGCCGAAGCTGGTGAGCAGCTTTCCCTATGACGGAGCGGTGGTGAAGCCGGGCATTGTCGTCCTGCGCCTGACCTACGACCTGCCGATGGCTTGTCCGGTTCTGCTCAAACCGGACCGCGCATTTTCCAATCCATGCCCCTATCCGCTCGCGGCCTCCATGGTCAGCAAGGACCGGCGCACATATCTGGCCATCTGCGTGGTCCGGCCCGAAGTGCGCTACGGCATGTGGCTCGACGCAACCGGCCTGGCCGGACAACATCTGGACCCCCGCGAACTCAGGTTCACCACGTCCAGCGACGAGATGGTCCGGGTAATCCGCGACGCCATCGCTGAAGACCCCGTCCTGCAGAAGATCGCGGCGGTGTCGCCGGATGCCTTTATCCCGGCCCTCCCGATGGAAGCGGGGCTCGCGCCCGATCCAAACGACTCACGCAAGCGGACCGCCTCCGCGAAGAGGCCCAGTCACTAGAGGCGATACCAAGCGTGGCTCCTCGCGTCCGTTTTCCACCCCGTCCCGCCGTTAGTGGCGTCCGCTTCGAGGCGCAGCGTCGTTTCCAATCCGAACGGCGAGTTCTCGGATAGATGCTCGGGACCGCCGACCCATTGCGGACCAGCTGAACGACCGCTCCCCAAAAAGGGCGCTGCCGGCTCCAGACCCATCTCAATCGTGCACAGACTGGCGGAAGTAATCTCGGTACCAGTCGATCTCGTGGTGATCCTTGGCCTCCGGCAGTTGGGTGTGGCTCGGATCCAAGTGGGCGAGAATGCGGTCCAGCGTCTTGTAATCACGTTGGCTGGTGATCGTGATGCCCTCGCGCGCCAAGAGAGCGGCGGCCACGCCATAGCCGATCTGGTATCGGCGCTCTGCGCGAGGACCTAGGTATATGACTTGCGAACCGCACGCCGCGCTGATGTCCATCAGGAGCGCGAGGTGGACGGCATGCGCTCGCGCCGTTTCAAGCATCGCCTCCGCGCCTGCGATCATGCCCTGGGTGAAATCCTCGCCCGTGTCGGCGAATACCCGCGCCCGCCCGTCCAAGACATCTCGCCCGTCGCCGCCAGCGATGTCCGGCGTTGGTCTGGGGACGCCGAAGGAGAAGGCCTCTGGACAGAAGGGGATGGCTCTGACATTTGGCCGCGAGATCAGGGCTCGGATGTGCGGATAGTCACCGTTGGTGGTGCCGTCGACGCCGACCTTCAGGCCGGCAAGGCAGCCGGAGATCAAGACCTTCAGGGGATTGTCGGGCGTGAATTGGGGCCAGCGCCCGATCAGCTCGGGGCTGGGCAGGTGAGCAGGCGC
>DATCFQ010000611.1:0-5077 GCA_036509495.1 Caulobacteraceae bacterium | reverse complement strand
ATCGGCATCGTTCCCCAGGATACGGTGCTGTTCAACGATACGGTGCGCTACAATATCGCCTATGGCCGCATCGGGGCGAGCGAGGCCGAGATCGCCGAGGCTGCGCGCCATGCCCAGATCGAGAAATTCATTGTCGAACTGCCGCAGGGTTACGATTCCATGGTCGGCGAGCGCGGGCTGAAGCTGTCCGGCGGCGAGCGCCAGCGCGTGGGTATCGCCAGGGCTCTGTTGGCCGATCCGCGAGTGCTGATCCTCGACGAGGCGACCAGCGCGCTGGACGGCAAGACCGAGGCGGCCATCCAGGCCACCCTGCGCCGCGCGCGCCGGGGCCGCACCACCCTGGTGGTGGCGCACCGGCTGTCGACCGTGTCGGACGCCAATGAGATCCTGGTGATCCGGGCCGGCCGGGTGGTCGAGCGGGGCGCTCACGCCGCGCTCCTGGCCAGGGACGGCGAATACGCCGCCCTCTGGCGGCGCCAGGTCAGGGAAGCCTGACCCTCTGAAACGAAGGCTGAAACAAAGGCGGCCGCGCCTGGGGAGGCGCGGCCGTCATTGCCGATCGGGAGGGAGGGGATCCGATCAGCGGTACTGCTGTAGCCTCGTCGTCCTGAGACCGGGCAGGCCGTAGCGGTCGATGGACTGCTGCCAGTTCAGGAACTCTTCGTTGGTCAAGCTGTAGCGAGTGCAAGCCTCGTCGAGCGTCAACAGCCCGCCGCGAACCGCAGCCACAACTTCCGCCTTGCGCCGGATCACCCATCGCTGGGTGTTCGGCGGCGGCAGGTCGTCCAGCGTCAGGGGCGCGCCGGTCGGACCGATCACGTACTTCTCCCCCCTGCTGTTCGTGCGCTGCTGTGCTTGCAACATCGCCTCAAGCCTTTCCCACCATCATCGTTGGCGGGGACCATAGCCCCCGCACCATAACGGGCGCTTAATTCGGATAGTAAAAATCCGACTAACCACCCTGGCGCTCCCCGCCTCTGTTAATGATCCCTAAACTACCCAAGACCTTTACCAAAAGTTTCCAAGAGTATTACTGCTTAGTACTCAGAAGTTCCTGAATCATCTGATCAGCGGTCGTAATGATCTTCGAGGCTGCGGAATAGGCCTGCTGAGTGGTGATCAGGCCGGTGAACTCCGAGGAGAGGTCGACCGTCGAGGCTTCCAGGCTGGAGGGCGAGATCGAGCCCGCGCCCGCCGTCCCGGCCGATTTCAGCGTCAGGGCGCCGCTGCCGATCGACTGCTGGTAGGCGTTGCCGTCGACCGATTGCAGGCCATCTTCATTGGGGAAGGTCGCCAGGGCGATCTGGGCCAGGGTCCGGGTCGTGCCGTTGTCGTAGACGGCGGTGACCATGCCTTGGGGGTTGATCGATACGCCCGAGATGCCGCCCGAAGCCGTGCCGTTGGTGGACACCGACGAGACGCTCGATGGCGCGGAGAACTGGGTCATCTTCGACAGGTCCATGTCGATGCTCTGACCATTGACCCCGAGGCTGGTGGCCCACTTGGCCGCCCCTTCCCCCGCGCCGGCCGCCGGCGCCGCGGCCGATGAGGCGGCGAGCGCGATGGTGCTGGACAGGGTGGTGTTGGTGGTGTCCAGCGAGCCGTCCGGGTTGAAGGCGACGATGCCGCTCTCGATCAGGCCCGGGGGCAGCTTCGGATCGGTCTGCACGGCCGAAGGCGGATCGGAGCGAACTTCCGCGTACCACTGGTTGGCCGTGCTGGACTTCAGGAAGTCGACGACCACGTTGCGCGCGCCGCCCTTGGAGTCGGAGACCGGCACGGTGATCGAGAAGTCCGGCTTTACGCCCGTCGCGGGATTGTTGGCGTACTCGGTCATGCTGACCTCGGTCGCCGGCGAGGTGCTCGGATCGACATCGGCGTTGTAGCCGGGCGCCGAGGCGGTCCCCGCGCCTGCATTCTGCGCGGCCGCGGAAATGGCCTGGTCGGCGTTGATGTTGGCGTCGATCGAGCCGGAGGTGGTCGGCTGTGCGCTGTTGGCCACCTGCAGGATGTTGATCGGCGACAGGCTGGAGAGGTTGGCCGAGTCCGGATTGACGTCGCCGTTGGCGTCGGCAGGCCAGCCCTGCAAGTAGAGACCCGCGGCGTTCTTCAGATAGCCGCTCTTGTCGACCGTGAACGAGCCGGCGCGGGTGAAATAGGCCGGGTCGCTCGCCGACAGGGCGGCGGGTTGGTTGCTGGTGACGAAGAAGCCGTCGCCGGAGATGGCGAGGTCGGTCACCGAGGACGTCGCGGTCAGCGATCCCTGCTGGGTCACGAAGTGCTGGGTGGTGGTGTTCACCCCGCCCGCCGCGTACTCGCCAGTGGCGCCGGTGTTCACCAGGGAGGTGAAATCGATGCCGACCCGCTTGTAGCCGACGGTATTGGAGTTCGCGATGTTGTCAGAGATGGCGGCGAGCGCGGACGAGTTGGACACCAGTCCTGTCACGCCGGCCAGCATTGCACTGGATATGCTCATGGGGTTTGTCCTTTACCTTTGTCCGTTGCCTGGCCGCCTTTGGCGGATGCGGCCACTTCGGCCGCAGGGCGTCGTTCGGGCGCCGGTTGGGTGACTGAAGAAGCTCATTGGGTCGCCTGCACCGAGGTGATGGCGTTGGCGGGCACCTGCGAGCCGTTGATGCTGAGCAGGACCTGGCCGCCGGTGTTGTCGACCGCCGAAACGACGCCCTGCTGAAAGACGCTGGTGGTGATGGCGGCGCCCGTGGAGTCGAGCCCCGCGACCGCCAGGGTGTAGGGGCCGCCGTCGGGCAGCTGCACGCCGTTCTGGTCCTTGCCGTTCCAGCTGAACGCATGCGCCCCCGCGCCGAGCGCGCCGAGGTCGGTCAGCGAGACCACCTGGCCGAAGTTGTTGGTCACCTGAACCTGGAGGTCGGTCGCATTGGCCGCCGTGCTGAACTGCCAGTTGGCTTGGCCGCCCTGCAGGTTCGCGGCGTTGCTGGTGGCGGTGACGGACTTGCCGAGCAGATTGACCGGATCGCCGACGCCGGTCTGGTTGCCGACCAGCTGCTGGAGCAGCTGGTTGCTCAGGATCTGCTGCTGCACCCCGGTCATGGCCACCAGTTGCTGGGTGAACTGGTCGGTATTCATCGGGCTGGTCGGATCCTGGTTCTTCAGCTGGGTGGTGAGCAGCTTCAGGAAGGTGGTCTGGTCGCCGGCCAGCGACTGCTGGGCGCCGGCGATGTTGCCCGAGGTGCTGCTCGACCCCGAACTCTTGGATCCGTTCGCCGCCTGGTTCTGCAGCAGGCTGGCGATGGTCTGGGTTGTCGAGTTCGACCCGTTGGCGACAGTTCCCATGGGTTTCCTCTAGATTCTGATGTCCAGCCCGTCGGCTGGCGCGGAAGCGGCCTGGATGGCGGATGCAGGCGGGGCCTGCAGTTCGGGTGTGGCGCTGGCGAAGGCCGCCCCGGTGAAGGAATGGCTCTGGCCTTGGCCCTGGCCGGACTGCTGGTGGGAGCCGCCGGCGGTGAAGCTGAGGTCCGAACCGCTGAGGTTGAAGCCGGCCTGCTGCAGCGCGTCGCGCAGTTCACCGGCGTTGGCCTTCAGCGCATCGGCGGCCTGGGGGCTGTTGAAATTGAGCGTGGCGCTGAGCGCCCCGTCCGCTCCGATGCGGACGTTGATGTCGACACGTCCGAGCCCGGCCGGATCGAGCGCGAGCTGGAAGTGCGAGGTCTTGGCCTTGACGTTCTGGACGATATCGGCGGCCAGGCGGGTGACGGTCTGGGCGCTCACCGTGGCGATGGAGGCCGAGGCGCCGGGCGCGGCGGCTGCCGCCATGACCAGGGCGCCGGAGGCGGCCGGATCGAAGGTCTGCGGGCCGGCCGGGGGCGCAGCTGCGTCCGGGGCTGCCGAATCCGAGGCCGCGCCGCCGCCTGATGATCCCTGCCGCGTGTCGTCCGAGGGGCCGAACGCCGCAGCAGCGGCGGCGATCGGCAGGGCGGCGACGGCCTGGGCGCCGACCGGCGCGGTGGCCGAAGCGTCAGATGGGGCGGACGACGGCGGCGAGCGCGTCGACGCAGCGGCCGGTCGCACTGCCGGAGCCTGTGCACTGACGGCCGCCAGGGCGGGGCTGGCCGACAGGGCGCTGGCCAGCGAGGCGTCCGGCGCCGTCGCCGGAGGCGCCGAGGCGGCGGCCGGCGCCGGGGCGATGGAAGGCGCGGCGGCGGGCGGCGGCTGGATCGCCGCCATCGGACCCCGCGGCGTGGCGACGACGGTCGATGAGGCGGGGACGGGTGACGCCGGGGCCGACAGAGGCGGAGGCGGCATGGCCGCAGGGCCAGTCGTGGGCGCCGCCGTCATCGCCGGCGCGCTCGAGGCCGCGGCGGGAGCCGGAGCCGGAGCCAGAGCCAGAGCCAGAGCCGAGGCTGGCGCTGGCTGTGCGGTCGCGCCGGAGGGCGGGGAGTCGGCGAGCTGGGGCGCTGCGGTGTTCCGGGCCACGATGTCCGGCGCGGGCGCCGGCGGGGCGCCGTCTGGACTGGCTGGCATTGGCGTCTGCGGCGAGGCGGACACCGCGGCATAGAGGGCCGCGACCGAACGCGGGCGCGCAGGATCGGGCGGCGGCGCCGCCGGTTCCGTCACGGCCGCAGCTGGCGCGGGGCCGGGCTCGGAGGGCGCCGTCGCGGCGAGCGGAAGCGCCGCGGCCGCCTGGACGATCGGATCGGAGGCGGGGGCCCGGGGCGCCCGCGCTGGCGCCGTAATGGCTGCCGGCGCGGGGACAGCGACACTGCCGGATGGATTCGGCGGCGGCGTGGCCTGGGCGAAAGCCGGCGCTGGCGCCGGAGCGAGCTGGCTGACTGGCGGCGCGGACGCGGGCGCGGGCGGGGCCGCCAACGATGGCGCGGAGATCACTGCGGCGGCGGGTTGGGCGGCCGCCTGGGCCGGCGCGGTCGCGCTCGGCGTCGCACCGGCCTGGAGCGGCGGAGTCGGGTTGGCGGCCATCGCCGCCGGGGCGACCGCAGGCGCGGCGGGCTGTGCGGGCGCGCGGGCAGGCGCCGGGCCTTGCGCTGCTGCGGGAGCCGCGGCGGCCGGCGGCGCAGACGGGGTGATTGGCGGCGCCGGACCG
>DATCFQ010000610.1:0-9202 GCA_036509495.1 Caulobacteraceae bacterium | reverse complement strand
GACGCGCACCAGGGACTGGCCGCCCTGGGGGACATCCTGCGCGAGATGGCGGCAGGGGCGGGCGCCCGTCGTCCCATCGTTCGCTCGGCTTGACGAGCGATGGCCCGCCCACCAAACACTCGCATCCCATGAGAGCCGCCGCGATCCTATCGACATGACCACCGTCCTGGTGACCGGCGGGGCCGGCTACATCGGCAGTCATGCGGTCCTGGCCCTCGAGGCCGCCGGTCATGCGCCGGTGGTGCTGGACAACTTCTCCACGGGTTTTGCCGAGGCCATACCGGGCGGCGTGCCGCTGGAGACCGGCGATGTCGGCGACCGGGCGTTCCTCGCCCAGGTGCTGGAGCGGCATCGGGTCGGCGCGGTGATGCACTTCGCCGGCTCGATCATCGTGCCGGAGTCGGTGTCCGATCCGACCAAGTACTACCGCAACAATACCGCGGCCTCCCTGAGCCTGATCGAGGCCTGCCTGGAGGCCGGAGTCGGGCCCTTGGTGTTTTCCTCCACCGCGGCGGTCTATGGCGCCCCCGATCGCTCTCCGGTCGCCGAGGGCGACGTGACGGCGCCGATCAATCCCTATGGCGCCTCCAAGCTGATGACCGAGCGGATGCTGTTCGATGCGGCCGCCGCCCATCCCGGCTTCCGGCCAGTGGCGCTGCGCTATTTCAACGTCGCCGGGGCCGATCCGGCCGGCCGCGCGGGGCAGAGGACGCGCAACGCCACCCATCTGGTGCAGTTGGCGGTGGAGACCGCGCTCGGCCGTCGCCAGGCGCTGGAGATCTATGGCGAGGACTATCCGACCCGCGACGGCAGCTGCGAGCGCGACTACGTCCACGTCTCCGACCTGGCCGCGGCCCACGTGGCCGCCCTGGCCTATCTGGAGGCCGGCGGCGCGCCCGAGGCGATGAATTGCGGCTATGGCCGCGGCCTTACCGTCAAGGAGGTGATCGCCTGCCTGGAGCGGGTGATCGGTCGCCCGGTCGAGACGCGGGCCGCTCCGCGCCGCGCCGGCGATCCGCCAGCGCTGGTCTCCGACCCCGCAAGGCTGAAGCGGCTGACCGGCTGGGCCCCCGTCCATGACGACATCGACCAGATCCTGACCAGCGCCCTCGACTGGCAGCGGAGCCTCGACGCTCACGGCTGAGCGCGGCGTGGCGCGTCAGGCGCCCAGCGGAAGTCCGAACTCGCCGATCACCGCAGATCCCGCGGCCAGCCGGCCGGGCGTCGCCGGGCCGGGGCCCGCCTGAAGCATCGGCCACACCTGCGCCCAAACGCCGGCGACCTCTTTCGACCCCGGGCACGACGGATCGAGTTCCTCGATCGAGAGGCCCAAGGCGGCGGAAGCCGGAAACGCCGCGCGATAGCGAAGTCCGGTATCGGCGAGGCGCACGCCGGCGGCCCTGAGCTCGCGCGCGGCGCGGCAGACGCTCTCCGGCTCATGGCCCAGCCGCCGCGAGGGGGCCTGGTTCAGCACCACCAGATTGGGCTTGTTCAGCTGGCGCACCAGATCGATCGAGCTTTGCAAGGCGTCGATGTCGAAGCGGTTGGGCCGGCAGACCAGAAGACAGAGGTCGGCCAGTTGGATCGCCTGCAGGGTCTCATCCTCGCCGCCGGCCGGGGTGTCGAGCAGCATCAGCTCGCAACCGGAGTTCTCGGCGGCCGACCAGACGGGAAACAGCTTGCCGGCGGTGGTGGAGATCACCGCGGGGCCCGGCCGGGCGCGCACCCGGCCCCAGAGGGCCGCCGAGCGCTGCGGGTCGAGATCCACGAGCACGGTGCGAAGGCCGGCGCGCCAGGCGCCGACCGCCAGGCTCAATGACAGGGTGGTCTTGCCCACCCCGCCCTTGCGCGACAAGACGGCGAGCGTCCGCATGGCGTCAGCGCGCCCCCGTCTGTTTCAGATTGGCCTGGCCGCACACTGTCGATAGGCCTCCGCCGCCCGATTCCGGGCCTGGACGAACTGCGCTGCAGGAATCCGGCCAGCGCCCGAATGCAAAACGGGCGGACCGTCGCCGGCCCGCCCGCTGAGACTTGGCTTGAAGCCGGAGGGGCTTATTCGCCCGCGCCGGCGTCTTCCTTCTGGCGGCCGCGCGACGCGTCGCGTTCGGCGCGCTCGGCATCGAACTTCTCGGACATGTCCTCGCCGGTCTGCTGGTCGACGACCTTCATCGACAGCTTGACCTTGCCGCGATCGTCGAAGCCGAGAAGCTTTACCTTCACGGTCTGGCCTTCCTGGACCACGTCGGTGACCTTGCCGACCTTCTGCGGGGCGAGCTGGCTGATGTGGACCAGGCCGTCCTTGGCGCCGAAGAAGTTCACGAAGGCGCCGAAGTCGACCACCTTCACCACCTTGCCGTCATAGACCTTGCCGATCTCGGGATCCGAGGCGATCGACTTGATCCAGTCCATCGCCGCCTTGATCTTGGCCCCGTCGGAGGCGGACACCTTGATGGCGCCGTCGTCGGAGATGTCGATCTTGGCGCCGGTCTTCTCGACGATCTCGCGGATCACCTTGCCGCCGGTGCCGATCACTTCGCGGATCTTGTCGGTGGCGATCGACATGGTCTCGATCTTGGGGGCGTATTCGCCGATCTCGTCGCGGGCGTGGTCGATCGCCTTGTTCATCTCGCCAAGGATGTGCAGGCGGCCTTCGTGCGCCTGGGCCAGGGCCTTGCGCATGATCTCCTCGGTGATGCCGGGGATCTTGATGTCCATCTGCAGCGAGGTGACGCCGTCTTCGGTGCCGGCCACCTTGAAGTCCATGTCGCCGAGGTGGTCCTCGTCGCCGAGGATGTCGGAGAGCACGGCGAAGCCGTCCTTCTCCAGGATCAGGCCCATGGCGATGCCCGAGACCGGCTTCTTCAGGGGCACGCCTGCATCCATCAGCGCCAGCGAGGAGCCGCAGACGCTGGCCATGGACGAGGAGCCGTTGGACTCCAGGATCTCGGAGACCAGGCGGATGGTGTAGGGAAACTCTTCCGCGCTCGGCAGCATCGGGCGGATGGCCCGCCAGGCCAGCTTGCCGTGGCCGACTTCACGACGGCCCGGGGCGCCCATGCGGCCGGTTTCGCCCACCGAGAAGGGCGGGAAGTTATAGTGCAGCAGGAACTTCTCGTAATACTTGCCTTCGAGCACATCCATCAGCTGCTCGTCGTCGCCGGTGCCCAGGGTGGCGACCACCAGGGCCTGGGTCTCGCCGCGGGTGAACAGCGCCGAGCCGTGGGCCCGCGACAGCACGCCCACTTCCGAGACGATCGGGCGGACCTTGTCGACGGTGCGGCCGTCGATGCGGATGCCGGTGTCCAGGATCGAGCGGCGAACGATGTCGGCCTCGAGCCCCTTGAACACGCTGCCGATCTTGTTGGAGTCCGCGCCGGACGGATTGGCTTCCGACTTGGCGAACTTCTCGACCATCTTGGCCTTGGCGGCCTCGAGGGCGGCGTGGCGCTCGGACTTGCCGACGATCTTGTAGGCGGCGATCAGGTCCTTGCCGATCAGCTTCTTGGCGTCCTTGCTCAGCGCCTCGGTGTCGTCCGGCTTGAAGTCGAAGGGCTCCTTGGCGGCGTGCTCGGCCAGTTCGATGATCGCCTCGATCACCGGCTGCATGCCGGCGTGGGCGAACATCACCCCCTTCAGCACCTCGTCCTCGGACATTTCCTTGATCTCGGACTCGACCATCATCACCGCGTCTTCGGTCCCGGCCACCACCAGGTCCATGCGGCTTTCCTTCAGCTGGTCCAGCGTCGGGTTGAGCACATATTCGCCGTCGACGAAGCCGACGCGAGCGCCGGCGATCGGGCCCATGAAGGGCGCGCCGCTCATCACCAGGGCGGCGGAGGCCGCCACCAGGGCCAGGATGTCGGGATCGTTCTCCAGGTCGTGGGCGAGCACGGTCGTGACCACCTGGACTTCGTTCTTGAAGCCCTTGACGAACAGCGGCCGGATCGGACGGTCGATCAGGCGCGAGGTCAGGGTCTCTTTCTGGGAAGGGGCGCCTTCGCGGCGGGGGAAGCTGCCCGGGATCTTGCCGGCGGCGTAGAACTTCTCCTGGTAGTTCACGGTCAGCGGGAAGAAGTCCTGGCCGGGCTTGGGCTGCTTGGCGAACACCGCGGTCGCCAGGACCATGGTCTCTCCGTAGGTGGCGAGCACCGCCCCATCGGCCTGACGGGCCATGCGGCCGGTCTCCAGGGTCAGCTTGCGGCCGGCCCAGTCGATGGTCTTTCTCTTGATGTCGAACATTTTGGTCTTTCTCTCATCCCGGGGGCGAATTCCCTTCGGGGCGGACAGGTGCGGCGCGGCAATGTTTGCGGGCCCGAAATCCTCTCCGGTGGTTGCTCCCGGCCGCCACGGGCGACCGGAAGGACAGGCTCGTCGAGGATTTCGTCTGAACCCTCGGCGGATGGAAAAGGTCCCGAAACGGGGCCCTGCCGCGGCGCGCCCCGAGCCCGTCAGCGGGCGAGCGGCGGCGTCTTCACTCCGCTCATCCCCGCGGGGATGAGCGGCATATCCTCGAGCCTACCTGCGCAGGCCCAGGGTCTCGATCAGGGACTGATAGCGGCCGCCGTCGGACGCCTTCAGGTGATCGAGCAGCCGGCGGCGCTGGGAGACCAGCTTCAAGAGGCCGCGGCGGGAGTGGTTGTCCTTCTTGTGGGTCTTGAAATGCTCGGTGAGGTTGGTGATCCGTTCGGACAGGATCGCCACCTGGACCTCGGCCGAGCCGGTGTCCCCCGTCTTGCGGGCGTGGGTATGGATCAGATCAGCCTTGCGTTCGGCCGTGATCGACATCGGGTTCTCCTTGAAGATGGAACAGCCGGACCGGCTGAAGCCGTCCGGCGCGCATCTCGCAGAGCGCCAGCGCCCGCCCCTGATCCGTGGCCAAAACGGTGCGGGACGCGTCCTTGTCGCCGATCTTCAGGGACATCAGACGCGCTTGCAGGGTTTCGACCTGACGGGGAAGCAGAACGACCGCTCGCCCTTGCGAGAGCCGGAAGGCATCTTCCTGTGTCATGGCCAGCGCCGGGATGTCGTCCAGCGCGGTCTCGACGGGAAGCAGGGCCTCCAAGCCGGCGCCCCTATGGCAGAACTCCTCCAGTTTTTCCACAGAAATCGAATCGGACTCGGCGAAGCGCCCCACCCGGGTGCGGCGCAGCTGGCTTACATGGCCGCAGGCGCCCAGCGCCGCGGCGAGGTCGCGCGCCAGGGCCCGCACATAGGTCCCTTTGCCACAGGTGATCTCCAGTTCGAGGTGATCGGGACCGGGGACCTCCGCCACCCTGGCGGTGTGGATGGTCACCGGCCGCGGCTCCAGTTCCAGCTCCACCCCCCGGCGCGCCAGGTCATAGGCGCGCTCGCCGTCGATCTTCACCGCCGAGAAGGCGGGCGGTGTCTGCAGGATCTCGCCGACGAAGGCGCCCAGCGCCTCGGCCGCCGCCTCGGGGGAAGGCCGCACGTCCGATTGGGCGATGGTCTCGCCCTCCGCGTCGCAGGTCGCGGTCGAGCGGCCCCATTCGATGGTGAAGCGGTAGGCCTTGTCGGCGTCCACCAGGAAGGGGACGGTCTTGGTCGCCTCGCCCAGCGCGATCGGCAGGATGCCGGTGGCCAAGGGGTCGAGGGTGCCGGCGTGACCGGCCTTCTGGGCGTCCAGCAGCCGCCGCACCTTGGAGACCGCCTGGGTCGAGGTCATGCCCCAGGGCTTGTCGAGATTGATCCAACCTGAAACCGGCGAGCCCCGCTTGCGGCGGCTCACTGATCATCCTCGTTTTCGAGATCCCGCCGCACCTCGGGCCGGCGGAACAGGGCGTCCATCTTGGCCGCCGCCTCGAAGCTCTCGTCGCGCAGGAAGCGCAGGTCGGGGGTGAACTTCATGTCGATCTCGCGGCCCAGCCGGCCGCGCAGGAAGCGGGCGTGGCGGTTCAGGGCCTCGATCACATCGCCGGATGGGGCCGCGCCCACGGCCGCGCCGAGCGGCTCGACGAAGCAGACCGCGTGCCTGAGGTCGGGCGACAGGCGCACCTCGGTGACAGTGACCGACGCCGTCGCCAGCAATTCGTCGTGCAGATCGCCCTGGCGCAGGATGTCGACCAGCGCATGGCGCACCAGTTCGCCGGCGCGAAGCTGGCGCTGGGACGGGGGCTGGCCCGCGCTGTGGCCGGCTTTGGCCGCGCGTTTCATGGGATCATCTCCTGGCGCTGCGTCCGCGCCGAAAGGCGGCGGTCTCTAGCCCCGGGCCATCGGCAAGTCCAGGGCGGGCCAGGGCGCCACACTGCGGGCCGTATGCGCAGCCTGCGACAACCCGCGCCTTGATGCAGCGCAAAACCATCGGCAACAAGGGAGGGTGTTTCGACGGGGCGTCGATATGGTCGGGGCGTCGGTGTGGCGACGCGCAATTGTCGCCGGTCTTGCGGCCGGGGCATTAAGCGCAGGTTCGGCTCACCCGGCGCCCCTTCCAGTTCAGGCGTTCTTCGCCCCCCCGGCCTCGCATGGCGCGGCCCTCTCCCCCAGCGGAAAATACGT
This sequence comes from Caulobacteraceae bacterium, assembly GCA_036509495.1. Lineage (GTDB taxonomy): Bacteria > Pseudomonadota > Alphaproteobacteria > Caulobacterales > Caulobacteraceae > JANWHQ01. The sequence continues at coordinate 2,689 of DATCFQ010000610.1, read as the reverse complement.
GGCGCTGATCGAGCGCAGCGGCGGGCGCGACGTCGTCGACGTCGTCGAGGTCTCCAGCCACCAGAAGACCATCGCGCTCGCGCCCAAGGACGGGCGGCGGCTCGACACCGTGCGCTGGAAGGGCGACGACCGCATCGTCGCGGCCCTGGCCCCGGTCGGCCGCGGCCCGGCCGCGCGCAGCGGCGACGACGAGGCGCCGCCCTCGCGAGCTGGCGAGACCCTCATCGCCGTCGATCGGGACGGCGGCCAGGCGATGACGCTGGAGCCCGGGGCCGGCAAGGCCGCCCAACGCCTGCATCTGGCAGACAGCCTGAGCCGCGATCCCTCCCACGTGCTGGTGGCCAGCGCCAACGGCAAGGGCGGCGTCAGCCTCTGGAAGGTCGACGTACACTCCGGCTCGGCCGAGGCGGTGCGCGCCGGCGAAGAGGTCCACCAGGACTTCGCGCCCGGGGCCATGGTGGTGCGCTACGACTACCGCTCCGGCCCCGAGGACTATGACGTGCTGGGCCCGGTCGAGGGCGACGGCCATAGGGCCTATGTGGCGCTGCAGCCACGCGGACCGGCCGATGGCGACACCGCTTCGCTGCGCATCTACGACTTCGACCGCAAGAGCTTCTCCGACCCCCTGTGGACGGCGCTGCCCTACGACGTCTCGGACATCGTCTATCACGAGGGCGACCGGGCCCTGGCCGGCGTCTGCTACACTGCCGACACCTATGTCTGCGACTTCAAGAACGCCCAGCTCGAGGCCGACTACAAGACCGCGCTCGGCGTCTTCAAGGGCCACGCGGGCCTGACCCCGCTGTCGATGTCGGACGACGGCCGCTATTGGCTGTTCGGGGTGCGCTCGCCCACCGAGCCCGGCGCCTATTATGTGTTCGACCGTAAGGCCGGGGCCATGACCCTGGTGGCCAACCGCCATCCGGACCTGACGCCGGACCGGCTGGCGCCGATGGAGGCGTTCAAGTACCGGGCTCGCGACGGGATGATGATCCCGGCCTATCTGAGCCGCCCGCCCGGCGCCCGGTCCGGCAAGCCGCTGCCGCTGATCGTCATGCCGCACGGCGGGCCCGAAGCGCGCGACTCCCTCGATTTCGACATCTGGGCCGAGTTCTTCGCCACCCGGGGCTATCTGGTGCTGCAGCCCAACTTCCGCGGCTCGTCCGGCTACGGCCGCAAGTACGCCATGGCCGGTTACGGCGAGTGGGGCGGCAAGATGGACGACGACATCACCGACGGCGTCCAGCAGCTGATCAAGTCGGGCCAGGTCGACAAGGACCGCATCTGCATCTTCGGCGCGAGCTTCGGCGGCTATGCGGCGCTCTACGGCGGGGCCAAGACGCCGGACCTCTACAAGTGCGTGGCCAGCTTCGCGGGGGTCGCCGACCTCAATGCACTGGTGACCTGGGAACATTCGACCAAGGGGCACGAGGGCCGCTACCACTATGCGGTGCGCTCGATCGGCGATCCCTCACGCGAGGCCGCCCGGCTGAAGGCCGCCTCGCCGGTCAACTACGCCGCAGGATATCGCCCACCGGTGCTGCTGATCCACGGCGCCGACGACCAGTCGGTGCCGGTGGCGCAATCCAAGCTGATGCAGCAGGCGCTCAGCGCCGCCGGCAAGGACGTGCGGCTGGTGATCTATCCGCACGAGGGCCACACCGACTGGACGCCGACCGACGAACAGGCCGCGCTCACCGAGATCGCCGGCTTCATCGAAAGCCATATCGACCCGGCGACGGCCAAGCCCGCCGCCTGAGCGGGCGCCGCCTGCTTTAGATCTTGCCGCCGAACAGCCGCGATAGGGTCCCCTGCCGCGGAGGCGGCGAGGACGCTGCGCCGTCGCCCAGCAGCACCGCGGTCTTGGCCTGGATGGCCGCCAGCTCGCTCTTCATCTGCCGGCGCTGGGTCGCGGTCAGCCGCTCCGGATCCAGGTGGATCAGGGTGTCGCGCAGCTTCTGCAGCAGCTGCAGCGCCCGCGCCGGCGAACTGAGGTCCTGCAGCTCGGCCCTGAGCCGCTCCATCAGGCTGTAGAGCTCCGGCGCCAGGGCGGCGCTGCGGCCCGGATCGGAGACGATCACCACCAGGGCTTCGCGCACTCTCTTGTCGAGGGTCTCGTCGTCCGCGCCGCCGGCGGCGACCAGGCCCTTGTCTTCGGCAAGGCGCCGCATGGCCAAGAGCGGCATCTGGCCGGGAACCGGCTCGGCGAAGGGGAACTGGCGGTCGAACGGCCCCTGGATCCCGGTGCGGCCATGGATCATCGCCATGCCGGCCAGTTTCCACAGCTCGGCCAGCGAGGGCGGCAGGACCTGGAGCCGCGCGTAAAGCCCGACGAACAGGAGCTCGGCGTCGGCGATCCGCGAATAGTGGCCGGGCGCGCGGCAGAACCGCTGCAGATAGTCCTCGGCCAGGGCCAGCTCACCCAGCTCGGTGTCGATCTTCGAGGGATCGGTGAAGCGATAGGCCCGCTGGATCGCCTCGTCCGAGAGGCCCATGTCGTGGCGCTGGCGGCGTAGCTTCAGCCGCCGGTTGATCCAGCCGTAGGCCAGCTTGGTCTCGGGAGCCATCTGCAGCGCCGCCTCGGCCGCCTCGATCTCGGCGGCGGTGACATCTGCGGGCAGCACGGCGGCGGAGATCGCGGCGAAGGCGGCATAGCGCCTGGGGTCGCGGCGCAGCAGCTCGCGCATGG
>DATCFQ010000609.1:0-4098 GCA_036509495.1 Caulobacteraceae bacterium | reverse complement strand
GACCGGCCAGACCAACCCGGTCGCCCTGGTCGGATCACATGCCTTCAGCTGGGTGGTCGCGCCGGACGGGGCCATCGTCGCCCATTCCGACTACAACGAGATCTCCGGCGCATGGCAGCTGGCGCCCGGGTCGGGCCCCGGCGGCATCCCTCTTCTCAGCGCCAAGACGCCGCTGAACGACATCTCGCTCCTGGGCCTGGGACGGACCCCAGGCACGGTGCTGATCGAGGACTCGACCGGCACGGAGGATCGCTTCGAGGAGGTTTCACTGGCCACCGGCGCGGTCACGCCGCTGCTGGAAGGCTACAACGTCAAGACTCTCGCCTGGGACAACGTCACCCATCTGTTCCTCGGGGCCGAGGTGCGTGGCCCCGAAGGCGCGGTGCTGTTCGACCCGAAGCTCCAGGCCAAGGTGCGCGGCGCCTTCAAGGCGTTCGCTGGCCGCCACGTCGAACTGGTGTCCTACAACCCCTCGTTCGACGACCTGATCGTGATGACCGATGGCGCTGACGACTCCGGGACCTACTGGTTCGTCGACATCGCCAAGGGCTCGGCGGTTCGCCTCGGCGGCGTGCGGCCCGGCGTGCCGGCCGAGGCGGTCGGCCCGACCCGCATGTTCGCCTATAAGGCGTCCGACGGCCTGGCGCTGGAAGGCGTCCTCACCCTGCCGCCCGGCAAGGATCCCAAGACCCTGCCGCTGGTGGTGATGCCCCATGGCGGGCCGCTCGGAGAGCGCGACGACATCGGCTTCGACTGGTGGGCCCAGGCGTTCGCCTCGCGCGGCTATGCGGTGTTCCAGCCCAATTATCGCGGCTCGGGCGGCTATGGCCTGGCCTTCGAGAAGGCCGGCTATGGAGAGTGGGGCCGCAAGATGCTGTCCGACACCTCCGACGGCGTGGCGGCGCTGGCGGCCCAGGGCCTGATCGACCCGAAGAAGGTGTGCGTCGTAGGCGGCAGCTACGGCGGCTATGCGGCGCTGGCCGGGGTCACCCTCCAGCAGGGGATCTATCGCTGCGCCGTCTCCTATGCGGGCATCTCCGACCTGCCGGCATTGCGCCGCTTCGAGGTGCTTCGGAAAGGCGACAACAACGCCCTGGCGCGCTCCTGGAAGACGGCCATCCAGGGCGACGCCAAGGGCGAGCCGGGCCTCGACCAGATCTCGCCCGCGAGGCTCGCCGCCTCGGCGAACGCGCCGATCCTCTTGATGCACGGCAAGGACGACACGGTGGCGCCGATCGATCAGAGCCGCGAAATGGCCAGTGCGCTGAAGGCCGCCGGCAAGCCGGCGAGCCTGGTCGAATTCACCGGCCAGGACCACTGGCTGGGCGACGAGGACTCCCGGATCCAGATCCTCAAGGCCTCGCTGGACTTCGTGCAGACGAACAACCCCGCGAACTGAGAGGCGGCCCATGCGACTTGCCTCGCTGTGCGTCTCTGCTGCGATCCCGAGCCTCGCCTCGCGAGCTTTGGCCGAGGAGGTGGCGGACCCGACGTGCTTTGATGCGCTCGTTTCGGCGCAGGTCCTGCGCCAGACCCCGACGGACATTCCAAACTGCAGCAATTGTATCGTGATGGAGTGGCCGTGGGTGCTGGAGTTGGACGTGAAACGCGTCCTGAAGGGTCGCGCGCCTACTGGGCGGCTGGTCGTTCTGTCGGTTCAGCACACCTGGTTGTTGACCAAGCCTGCCCATCGCAGTGGTGGCTTCTGCGCAACGTGGACGGGACCTTCAACGTCCTGTTCGATCCAACCACCCGCACGCAGCCATGCGCCTCGGAAACGCCGCCAAGAAATAGGCAGGTGCTAGGTGGAACGCGGCTCACCAACCTCATATACCCGCAAATTGCGGTCCGTAATACCAAGTGCAGGCCAAGCTGAACGCCAAGCAGAAATATGGTCCGATGCGAAGTGTTCATCCAAGGCAATTTGATCGGACCACGCTTCTTTCACATGGATAAGACCAGGTTCGAGCACGTCTTCTGCGCAGAAGTACTCGGCGCAACAAAGCTCAGCACGGGTGGCCGAGACCATACGGGCCATTATTGGACGGGCGTCTGAGAGCGCCCCCGGAGGGAGCCGAATTGTTCCAATTGCCAATAACGTCTATCTACCTTGCCCCAATATGGGAGTATGAAGTTGGCTGATTATGTCGCTTTGTGTCAGTCGCTGGATTATCTCTCGATCACCCAACGTGTTACGGCCTGATGGAAGTTTATGGGGCCGGGGACTGTCATGTGGGTCTTCGCGTATTTGAATCCGGCCTTTTGAAGCGTTCGATTTGGCGAGACATTGAATGCGTTCGGCTCGCAGAGCAACGTTCTTAGCTTCAGGCGATCAAAGTATATTTCTATGCTTTGCCGGACACATTCGGCCCCTGCTCCGAGCTGCCGCCGTCCAGGTTCTAGGATGTGCAGATGCATAGACGCATGGTCGCCATATACGATCTTATTGCACGTCGAAAACCCGATCGGCTGATCGTTCGAAAGCCAGCTCAACTGCAAAACTCTGCGCTGATCAATCGGACGAGCAAAGTCGATTTGATATTCGTTTTGCCAAGCTTCCTGTGTCGGCAACCGCGTTGGGTCCACGCCGAGCAGTTCAAGGTGTTCGGGCGTTGATTGGTGAAAGTAGCTTATGATAAGGCCACTCTCGTCTAGCCTCATCTCTCTGACCGCGATTCCCACGTGTCACCTCCGCCTGGCGCCCGCTCAGAGCCCCTCGAACAGCGCCGTGGACAGATACCGCTCGGCGAAGCTGGGCACGATCGCCACCACCAGCTTGCCGGCATAGTCGTCGCGCGCCGCCAGGCGGAAAGCCGCCGAGATCGCCGCGCCCGAGGAGATGCCCACCGGAATGCCTTCGACGCGGGCGGTGCGCCGGGCCATGTCGAAGCTCTCCTCGTTGGTCACGGTCATCACCTCGTCGATGACGCCGCGGTCGAGGATGGCCGGCACGAAGCCGCCGCCGATGCCCTGGATCTTGTGCGGCCCGGGCTGGCCGCCGGACAGCACCGCCGAATCCTGGGGCTCCAGGGCGATCATCTTCACCGAGGGCTTCCTGGCCTTCAGCACCTGGCCGACGCCGGTGATGGTGCCGCCGGTGCCGACGCCGGAGACCACCGCATCGACGCGGCCGTCGGTGTCGTTCCAGATCTCCTCGCCGGTCGAGATCCGATGGATCAACGGATTGGCGGCGTTCTCGAACTGCTGGGGCATCACCGCATTGGGGTCGGCCTCCAGGATCTCCTGGGCCCGCACCACGGCCCCGCGCATGCCCTTCTCGGCCGGCGTCAGCTCCAATCGCGCGCCCAAAAGCAGCAGCATCTTGCGCCGCTCGGTCGACATGCTCTCGGGCATGACCAGGATCAGCGGATAGCCCTTGGCGGCGCAGACGAAGGCCAGGGCGATGCCGGTGTTGCCGCTGGTCGGCTCGACGATGGTGGTCCTGCCGGCGGTGATCAGGCCCTGGGCCTCCAGCGCCTCGATCATCGAGACGCCGATGCGGTCCTTCACGCTGCCGATCGGGTTGAAGAACTCGAGCTTGGCGACGACCTCGCCCTTGGGCTTCAGCTGGGCCGTCAGCCGCGGCAGGCGCACCAGCGGCGTGTCGCCGATCAGGTCGATGATCGAGTCGTAGATCTTGCCGCGCCCGGCGCGGCGGTAGCGCTCGGCGTCATAGGCGGGCGTGGAAGGCGTGGAGTCCATGTCGGCTCGCAGGGGCGGTGGGGCGTCGTGGCTCAACTGTATAGGCGGGCGCCCGGCGTTTGTCAGGCGGCGGCGCGGCCGGCCCGAGCGAGCGCGGGCTCCAGTACATGGGCGGCCAGGTGGCGCACGACGGGTGCGGCGACGCCGTCGCCGGCCAGGTGCAGGGCCGCGGTCGTGCCCTTGGGCAGCCGATAGTCGTCCGGCAGCCCCATCAGCCGCGCGGCCTCGCGGGCGGTCAGCAGCCGGGCGCGGACATGGCCGTCCTCGACCACCACCACGAACTGCCGCGACGAGCCGCCCGTGGGGGTGCGCAGACAGCCGGCGACGCCATCGAAGCGGACCTCGGCGCGCTGGACCCGTTGGCCGGCCTCCACCCGGGTGCGCCGGAAGGCCGTG
>DATCFQ010000608.1:0-2328 GCA_036509495.1 Caulobacteraceae bacterium | reverse complement strand
GGGCGGTCATTGGTCTCAGTCCTTCAACTGACGCCAAATCTACCCCTTGTGCTGTGGTACGTCAACCGGATAATTTCCCTCGGCTGGGCTCTGACGTTTTTCATTCTCGCCGTCGTCGCGGGACTGCTGGGTTTCGTGGCGCTGGCCGGCATCGCCGCCGAGATCGCCAAGATCCTGTTCCTGGTCTTCCTGGTGCTGCTGGTGGTGAGTTTCATCATCCGCGCGGTGCGCGGGCAGTCCGTCGTTTGAACAACCCGCGCCGTGATCTAGGCTGAACTTTACCCCCTGAATCTGACCTTACCTGTTGAATTGGCTTGAGGAAGGGGCTTTGGGCGGGCGGTTGGTAGTCATGTAATTATGGTCGGATGGTGATTGACACTCGGCCGGCGGGGTGATTCAAGCTTCGCATGTACGTCACGGTCGTTCCCAACCGAGACTCCCCACCGGCGGTGCTGCTGCGCGAGAGCTACCGCGAAGGGGGCAAGGTGAAGAACCGCACCTTGGCCAATCTGTCGAAGTGGCCGGCCGTGAAGGTGGCGGCGCTGAGGGCGATCCTGGCCGACAAGGCGCTGGTTCCGGCGGCCGAGGGGCTTTCGATCGAAAGGTCCCTGCCGCACGGCCATGTGGCCGCGGCTCTGGGGGTGGCGCGCAAGATCGGGTTGGATCGGGTGTTGCCGAAGGGACCCAGGCGCAAGCGCGACCTGGTGCTGGCGATGATCGTGGCCCGGCTGGCGTCGCCGGCGGCCAAGCTGGCCACGGCGCGGGCGCTGGACGAGGCGACGGCGACCTCGTCGCTGGGCCGGCTGCTGGGTCTGGGCGCGGTGGCGCCGAACGAACTCTACGAGGCGCTCGACTGGCTGCTGGCCGGGCAGGCGAAGATCGAGAAGGCGCTGGCGGGGCGTCATCTGCGGGCCGGGACCCTGGTGCTTTACGACCTGACCTCGACCTATCTGGAGGGCCGCTGCTGTCCTCTGGCGCGGCGGGGCTACAGCCGCGATCACCGCCGCGATCGGCCGCAGATCGTCTTCGGGCTGCTGTGCTCGGCCGACGGCTGTCCGGTGGCGGTGGAGGTGTTCGCCGGCAATGTCGGCGATCCGACGACGCTGAAGACCCAGGTGGACAAGCTGAGGCGCCGCTTCGGGCTGGAGCGGATCGTGCTGGTGGGCGATCGCGGGATGATCACCCAGGCCCGGCTCGACACGGATGTCAGGCCGGCGGGTCTGGACTGGATCACGGCGCTGCGCGCCCCGGCCATCCAGGCCCTGGCCGAGGCGGGCGGGCCGTTGCAGCCGGAATTGTTCGACGAGCGCGACCTGGCCGAGATCGAGAGCCCCGACTTCCCCGGCGAGCGGCTGATCGTCTGCCGCAATCAGGCTCTGGCCATCGAGCGGACGCGCAAGCGCCAGGACCTCCTCGCCACGACCGAGCGTGAGCTGGCGCGCATCCAGGTCCGGGTGCGTCGCGCGCGGACCCCCTTGCGCGGCAAGGCCAAGATCGCCCTGGCCGTCGGCGCCGTCATCGGCCGGCGCAAGATGGCCAAGCACTTCAAGATCGCCATCGCCGATGAAGACTTCGCCTTCGAGCGCGATCTGGCCTCGATCGACGCGGAAGCCCGGCTCGATGGGATCTATGTCGTGCGCACCAGCTTGGCGCGCCCAGCCCTCGACGCGGCCGGCGTCGTCGCCGCCTACAAGAGCCTCGCCCGCGTCGAGCACGCCTTCCGCAGCCTCAAGAGCGTCGACCTCAAGGTCAGGCCCGTCTTCCACTGGACCGAGGATCGCGTGCGCGCCCACGTCCTGCTGTGCATGCTCGCCTACCATCTCGAATGGCATATGCGCGCGCCGCTTGCCCCGATCCTCTTCGACGACCATGACCGCGCCGCCGCCGAAGCCCTGCGCACCTCCCCGGTCGCCAAGGCCCAGGTCTCCCCTGCCGCCAGGCGCAAGGCCGCCGCCAAGATCACCGAGGACGGCCTGCCTGTCTCAAGCTTCCGATCGCTCCTCGCCCACCTGGCCACCCTCACCTGCAACGACGTCCGCTTCGGCGCGGGCGACACCCTCACCCACCTGACCAGCCTCACCCCCGTCCAGCAGCGCGCCTTCGACCTCCTCGGCCTCAAGCCCGCCGCCGGCCTGTAGTCAGAAAACCACCCCCTCCGAGCGGATATCCCACGCCCGATCAATCACTTGCGGCTTCAAAGCGGGTAAAGTTCAGTCTAGGACGGCGGCGCGGCGCTCTGGATCGGTTGCGACGGCGGCGCATGGAAGGCCTGCGCTACGGCGGGGCGCTTTGCATTGTTGACCTCGCTCGCCGCCAATTGCGGTGCGC
>DATCFQ010000607.1:0-2774 GCA_036509495.1 Caulobacteraceae bacterium | reverse complement strand
CTGTTCCGCCAAGGCCTCTACGACCGCGACCCCGAACGCCTGCCGAGCTGGTGGATGCACGGGGTGTTCGCGTGAGCGAGCAAAAACAGACTCCCCTCTCCCTTCAGGGGGAGGGGCCGGGGGTGGGGGTCCGCGCCGACCTTTCCGCGGCGGACGGCGCCTCGACCGGAAAAACGGCCCGCCGAGTTCGCGCCGCCCGCCGTATGCGCAAGAACCCCACGGTCGCCGAGCGGGATTTCTGGAAACGCCTCCGGAAGAACCGCCTCGCCGGGCTTCACTTCCGGCGCCAGCATCCGATCGGCCCCTACATCGTCGATTTCTGCTGCGTCCCGAAGCGGCTGGTGGTCGAGCTGGATGGCTATTCCCACCTGGATCCGGCGCGGGTCGAACGTGACGAGGCGCGGACGCTCTGGCTTCGCGCAGCCGGCTATCGGGTGCTCCGTTTTCGTAACGAAGAAATCTGGCGCGATCTCGAGGGCGTGCTGGCGGCGATCGCGAAAGCGGCGGGCGCCGATCCGCAGCTGGACGGCCGGCGCGGACCCCCACTCCCGCCCCCTCCCCCTGAAGGGAGAGGGGAGAAAAATGGCGACCTTTCGCCATGACCCCCCGCTACGCCGAACTCGATGTGCGGACCAACTTCAGTTTCCTGGAGGGGGCTTCGCATCCGGGGGAGCTGGTGTTCGAGGCCAGGCGGCTGGGGTTGCGGGCCATGGGGGTGGCCGACCGCAACAGCCTGGCCGGGGTGGTGCGGGCCTATGCGGCGGCGAAGGACGAGGGGTTCCAGCTGCTGGTCGGTTGCCGGCTGCAGTTCACCGACGGCGCCGAACTGATCGTCTATCCGCGGGACCGGGACGCCTATGGGCGGCTCTGCCGGCTGCTGTCGATCGGCAAGAGCGAGATCTCCGACCGCGAACCCAGCCTGCTGGCGCCGCTGCCGGGCGCGGCGCCCGCAATCGCCCCGGCCAAGCCGATCCCCAAGGGCGAATGCCGGCTCACATTCGAGCAGGCGGTCGGCCTCGGCGAAGACCTGATCGCCCTGGCCACGGCGCCGGGACGCATCGACGAGGCTTTCGAGCGGCGGCTGGCCGCCTGGGCCCGAGCCTGGCCGGACCGGCTCTACCTGGCCGCCGCGCCGCTGCATCGCGGCGACGACCGCGCGCGCCTGAACCAGCTGGCCGCGATCGGCCGGCGCACGGGCGCCGCGATGGTCGCCACCGGCCAGGTGCTCTTCCACCAGCCCGAACGGCGGCGGCTGCAGGACGTGCTGACCTGCGTGCGCGAGGGCTGCACGATCGACGAGGCCGGACGCCGGCTGGAGGCCAACGCCGAACGTTTCCTCAAGCCCGCCGCGGAGATGGCCCGGCTGTTCCAGGGCCATGAGGACGCCCTGGAGCGCACCTTGGAGATCGCCGAGGCCTGCCGCTTCTCGCTGAGCGAGCTCAAATACGAATATCCCGACGAGCCTGTCCCGCCCGGCAAGACCCCGCAGCAGCACCTGGAAGACCTGGTCGCCGAGGGGGTGCTGCAGAAGTGGCCCTCGGGTCCTTCCGAGAAGATCGCCGCCACCATCGCCAAGGAGCTGCGGCTGATCCGCAAGGTGAAGTACGCGGCCTATTTCCTCACCGTACACGACATCGTCGCCTGGGCGCGTCGCCAACCCGAGCCGATCCTCTGCCAGGGCCGCGGCTCGGCGGCCAATTCGGTGGTCTGCTATTGCCTCGGCATCACCTCGGTGGACCCCGAGGAACAGGACGTGCTGTTCGAGCGATTCATTTCCGAGGAGCGTTCCGAACCGCCCGACATCGACGTCGACTTCGAGCATGAGCGGCGCGAGGAGGTGATCCAGTACATCTACGGCCGCTATGGCCGTCACCGGGCGGCGATCTGCGCCACGGTGATCAGTTACCGCAAACGCTCGGCCATCCGCGACGTCGGCAAGGCGCTGGGCCTGACCGAGGACGTCACCTCGGCCCTGGCCAACACCGTCTGGGGCTCCTGGGGCGACGGCCTGAAGGACCAGCACGTCGAGGCGGCGGGGCTGAAGCCGGGCGATGGACGGCTGAGGCTGGCGCTGGAGCTGACCCAGGAACTGATGGGCTTTCCCCGCCACCTGTCCCAGCACGTGGGCGGCTTCATCCTCACCCAGAAGCCCCTGGTGGAGACCGTGCCGATCGGCAACGGGGCCATGGCGGACCGCACCTTCATCGAATGGGACAAGGACGACATCGACACCCTCGGCATCATGAAGGTCGATGTGCTGGCGCTGGGCATGCTGACCGCGATCAAGCGCGCCTTCGACATGATCGAGCGGCATTTCGGCGGCGAGCGGCTGCAGCTGGACAGCATCCCCTCCGAAGATCCCGGCGTCTACGACATGCTGTGCAAGGCCGATTCCGTCGGCGTCTTCCAGGTGGAGAGCCGGGCGCAGATGGCCATGCTGCCGCGCCTCAGGCCCCGCGAGTTCTACGACCTGGTGGTGGAGGTGGCGATCGTCCGCCCCGGTCCGATCCAGGGCAACATGGTGCATCCGTACCTGAAGCGCCGCGAAGAGGAGCGGCGGAAGGGAAAGGCGTTCAAGATCGACTTTCCTCATCCTTCATCGGACGAGGGGCCAAAGAACGAGCTCGAACTGGTGCTCGGCAAGACCTTGGGCGTGCCGCTGTTCCAGGAACAGGCCATGCGCATCGCCATGGAAGCGGCCAAGTTCACCGGCGACGAAGCCAATGGCCTGCGCCGCGCCATGGCCACATTCCGGCACATGGGCACCATCCACA
>DATCFQ010000606.1:0-2265 GCA_036509495.1 Caulobacteraceae bacterium | reverse complement strand
ATCGCGCGTCTGCGCAACGGGCCCTGCAGAGACCTCATGGTCAAGACCAAACCCGCAAAGCGCGAACGCCTCGAGGCTCCGGTGCGATCCATCGATCACATATCGAGTCGCGCGGGGCGACCCATAACATGGACAGAGGCTTTGACTTCGGTCGCACCCTGTTGAACATCAGGGGCAGTGCTGGTCATCGACAGACAATACCGGCTGCGGGGATACCCGGACCGCCTTGGGCGGGGCTGGCGGGCGGCTACGCCCTCGCTCGGCCCGGAGCCGACTCGATGAGCGCCGCCTCCGCGGGCGATGGGGGCATGGCCGCGAGGTGGCGGCCCTGGCCGACGGTGGCCATCGCCGGCGCTGCGGCGCTGCTGATCGCCGGCGTGCTGATGGGCCTGGTCAGCGAGACCAGCTATCGCAACCAGCGGCTGCACGAGACCGCCGTCCAGGCCGATATCCTGGCCGCCAGCCTGGCCGCGCCCCTGGCCTTCGACGACCGCCGGGGGGCCCAGGAGTACGTCGACGCCCTCGGCGCCAACCGGGACATCCAGGCCGCCGGCGTCTATGCCGAGACCGGGGCCCTGGTCGCGAAATTCGAACGAGGCCGCGACCGGCCGCCGGAACGGGCGCCGCCGTTGCATCGTCCCGCCTACGATCATCGCCGCGTGGAGGTCGTGGAGCCCGTCGTCCAGGGCGGCGCGCGACTGGGCTCGGTCTATCTGCGGACGGCCCAGGAGCCGATGTACGCCTCGCTGGCGCGCCACACCGGCGTAACCCTGCTGGTGGCCATGGCCTTCCTGTTCGTGGTGGTGCTGGGCCAGGCGCAGGCGACGCTCAGCCGGGCGAACCTCGAGCTGGAGGCGCGGGCCAACGAGCTCTCCGACGCCAACCGCGAGCTGCAGGTCCAGATGGAGGAGCGCGAGCGCGCCGAGGAGGCGCTGCGGCAGAGCCAGAAGATGGAGGCGATCGGCCAGCTCACCGGCGGGGTGGCGCACGACTTCAACAACATCCTGATGGTGGCGTCCTCGGGACTGGACCTGCTCGACCGCAGCACCGATCCGGTTCGCCGGCAGAGCCTGAAGGACGGCATCCGCCAGGCGGTGGATCGCGGCGCCAGCCTGACGCGCCAGCTCCTGGCCATCTCGCGCCGCACCGCCCTGCAGCCGCAGGTGATCGGCCTCAAGGCCCAGATCGAAGGCATGCGGGTGCTGCTGGAGCGGTCGCTGCGGGAGGACATCACCATCGACCTGGATCTGCCCGACGACCTCTGGCCGGTCGAGGTGGACCCGAGCCAGCTGGAGGTGGCGCTGCTCAACATCGCCGTGAACGCCCGTGACGCCATGCCGAACGGCGGCGCCATCACCATCGACGGCCGCAATGTGCGCGGCCTCGCGGACGGAGAGCTGGTCGGCGACTATGTGCGGCTGTCGATCGTCGACGAGGGCCAGGGCATGGCCCGCGAGACGCTGAGGCGCATCTTCGAGCCCTTCTTCACCACCAAGGGCGTGGGCAAGGGCACCGGCCTGGGCCTGGCCCAGGTCTATGGCTTCACCCGGGCCTCGGGCGGCGATGTGCGGGTGGAAAGCGAGCCCGGCCGCGGCACGACGGTGAGCCTGTTCATTCCGCGCAGCAGCAAGGCCCTGGCCGCCCCGGACGACGCCGGCCGGTCCGTGGCCACGCCGTCCAGGAGCGCCGAACGGCACGGCCGGATGCTGCTGGTCGAGGACGAGGACAGCGTCGCCGCCCTGGTCGGCGAGATGCTGAACGAGCTCGGCTACGACGTGGTGCGCGCCGCGACTGCGGCGGCGGCCCTGCGGCTGCTGGAGGTCGCCGGAGAGTTCGAGCTGATGTTCTCCGACATGGTGATGCCGGGGCGGATGAGCGGCATGGATCTGGCGCGGGAGGTCTCCCGCCGCCGGCCCGACCTGCCGGTGGTGTTGACCACCGGTTTCTCGGAGGCTGCCGACCAGGCCCACCAGCAGGGCTTCCGCCTGTTGATGAAGCCCTATCGCATCGAGGCCCTCGCCGCCACGCTGGAGGCGGCCCGCAAGGCGCGGCGAAGCTCCGCGGCGGCGGGGTAGGCCGGCCCGGCCAACGGGGCGCGGCCGATTGGTCGCAGCACCGCGCGCTTGGAATTCAGTGAACTGTCACCGAAATACACCGAAATAGAGTCGCTGCGCTGGAAGGGCTGCAAGCCGCGCGCCGCGGTCAGACGGTGACCTGGCTGCCCATCTCCACCACCCGGCCGGCGGGGATGTGGAAGAAGTCGGT
>DATCFQ010000605.1:0-2986 GCA_036509495.1 Caulobacteraceae bacterium | reverse complement strand
GAGCCGCCAGCCAACTGCGTTGGTTGCACCGTACCAGGCTGATAGAGTTTTTCCCGCCGCACAGGGGGGCGCGCCTTTTGAACCCGGTCGACCATGCGGGCGGGCCGACCGCCTCCTTTCGGCGTGCGGAGGATGTCGCCGACGCGTTGGCGCGAAATCCGGTGTTCGGCGTCCTCTCCGCGACGCGTCGGCGCGACCTGGCCCAGTCCGGAACCCCGATCCGGCTGGAGCCCGGCCAGGCGCTGTTCCGCACCGGCGATGAGGCGGACGCCGTCTACGTCGTCCTGACCGGCGAACTCGACGTGGCGGTCCCAGGACCGGACGGCCGCGAGGTGTGGCTGGCCAAACTCGGGGTGGGCGCGCTGGTCGGCGAGATGGGCGTGCTCGATGGCGGCCCGAGGTCCGCGGATGTCTGCGCAGTGCCGCGGACCGAGCTCTGGCGCATCGGCCGGCGGGCGGTGATCGATACCTTGAGGGAAGAGCCATCATCGGGGCTGGAGCTCTTGGCGATGATGGCGCGCCGGCTGCGGATGACCGACGTGTTGCTGCAGGAGACGGCGCTGATGGATCTCGGCGGCCGCCTGGCGCGGCTGCTGATCGAGGCCCAGGGCGTGACCGTCGCGCTGTCCCAGGGAGAGATGGCCCGGCTGATCGGCGCCTCGCGCGAGCGGGTGAACCGCAAGCTCGCCACATGGCGCGCCAAGGGCTGGATCGAACTTGGCCCCTATGGCGTGAAGGTGCTCGACCGCCAGGCGCTGAACGCCGCCGCCAGTCAAACGCCAGCCCTGTGACGCCAATGACGTGTGGCAAGCGCTCCTGACGCGAAAGAGCCGGCCGAAGCCGGCCGGCTCTTCGATCAAATTGCCGATGGATCAGCTCATCCGTGACTTTGGTGCAGCGAGCTGAGCAGAGGGGCGCCGACCTCGTCCACCGCCCGGTTCAGCGCGGTGTCGACACAGGACTTGTAGTCGCGATCGGTCCGGCCGGCGCTGATCCCGCACACGCGCTCGGCGGCGCCGTGCAGCCGGCTGAGGAGCGTCTTCGCGCCGGCCGGATGATCGAGGTTCAGGTCGGAGAAGGCGACCTTCTCGGAACGGACTTCCGTGCCGGCGGCGCGCCCCTGCACGACGATTTCATGCACGGCGCTTTGCGCTGCGGCCAGGGCCGGCAACGCCAGGAGGGCGCTCACGGCGAGCGCCAGGGATTGGTGTCGAAGAGACATGGCTCGTTTCCTTCAGCTGGGTCGCTCAGGCGACGCTGAAGCTTGGCCCGAGGTCGGGCCCCGGGTGTGTGACCGGCGTCACCGTTTGACATTCGCCGCGGGCGCAGCCTGACTTGGCCAGCCGAGCCGGGGAGCCCGATGAACCGCGACATCGAACGATTCGTCCATTTGGAGCGGGAGCTGCTGCACGAGCGGTTCGCCCATTTCGAACGGGCGGTGCTGCAGGACAACATCGTCCTATGCGACGCGAAGTCGGGAGTTCTTCTGGCCTTCGGCGGGGCCATGGTGATCTTCTGCATCGACGCCTTCGTCGGCGGACACAGCCCTCACGCCGGCGCCTTGCACATGGCCGCCAACAGCCTGTTCCTGATCTCGGCGGCCGCGTTCCTGGTGTCGTGCCACTTTTCCCTGACCACCGTCCTGCCGCGCCTGCGCCGCGGGCGCGAGGATCACATCTTCTGGGAGGCGCCGGTCTTCGATCTGCCGGTCGAGAGCTACATCGAAATCATGGAAGAGCTCGACGCGGTCAAGGAGCGCCGGGACAAGCTGGCGCACCTGCACATGCTGGCCGGCATCTGCCGCACCAAGTTCTCCCACTTCCAGATCGCCATCCGTTCGGCCCAGGCGGCCTTCGCGCTGTTGGTGGCGGCCGAACTCGCACGGCTCATCGGCTGACCAGCACGGCGGTCATCACCAGATAGCCGAGGTTGTGGATCAGCTGATCCGCGCCGAAGACCGCCCAGTAGCGGGCGCCATCGCGCGTCCAGCCGCTGCGGCGGAGCAGCTGCTCCTTGCCCCAGTCGACGTGGTAGTGGACGACGAATTCCCCGACCAGGACGGCCACCGCCACGATCAGCGAAGGCCGCGCGATCACGATCGCCGGCAGCGTGCCCAGGGCGTGGAGGCCGGCGTGCAGCAGGCCGCCCGGGTGCCCGTAGAGCTGCTTGTGATCGAGCTGGTAGCGGGTCTGCAGCACGAAATCGAAGATCATGTGCTTGCAGAGCAGTATCGCCACGATCGCCAGGGCAAGGCCGGTCTGTGCTTCCATCATTCCCGCTTTCGCCCTGGATGGAGGGAGTCTAGGGCCGCATCGGCGACGGGCAAGCGACGCCTGTCACAGAAATGTCGGGGCCCCGGCATCGCGTCTCCTTTGCCTAGGAGGGAGAAAGGCCGATCGCGCCCGCCAGCAGCGCATCCAGCGCCGCCCAATCCTCGAACCGCGCCCTGACCGGCCAGGCGGCTATGCGCGAGCGCCAGGCGGGCGGCAGGCGGGCCCAGTCCTTTTCGGTGGTGACCATCCCGGCGCCGAAGTCGGCGGCGCGTTCGGCCATGCGCCGCAGCAGGTCCTCGTCCAGCCGCGCGTGGTCGGGCAGGGAGACGAACTCGACCAGCTCGCAGCCGGCGGCCTTCAGGGCGCGCTCCACCTTCCAGGGCTTGCCGACGCCAGCGAAGCCGAGCTGCGGTCCGGCCGGCGGGGCCTGGGCCGGCTCCAGCCGCGCGACCAGCAAGGGCTTGGATCCGAACAGGGCGAGCAGCTCAGGATCCGGGCCCTCGAGATCGGCGGGCAGCAGCAGCACCACGGCGTCGGCGCGGACGAGGCCCGCGGCCAGGGGCTCGCGCAGGGGGCCGGCCGGGCAGACCCAGCCGTCGCCGAACGGCCACTCCCCGTCGCGGCTCTCGCCGTCGACCACGACCAGCGACAGCGTCTTGCGGACCTGGGCGTTCTGGTGGCCGTCGTCCATCACCAGGACTTCCGCGCCGCCC
>DATCFQ010000604.1:0-7618 GCA_036509495.1 Caulobacteraceae bacterium | reverse complement strand
CGCCAGCCACGTCGTGGAGGGCGGCGACAAGTTCTACGTCTATCGCGACGGCCAGCCGATAGGCTTGGCCGACGTGGTCGCGGACGATCGGGCGAGCGACCTGGCCATCCTCAAGCTGAAGCCAATCCATCCGGGGGTGCTCGCCGCCCTGCCGATCGCGGCCCACGGCGCGCCGCTGGGCCAGCAGGTGTTCGCCCTCGGCTATCCGGAGCCGCAGGCCTTGGGCCAACAGGTCAAGATGACCACCGGCGTGGTCAGCGGGACGCTGAACCAGGATGACGCGCGCATGTTGCAGATCAGCGCGCCGCTGCAGCCGGGCAACAGCGGAGGACCGATCATCGACTGGGACGGCGCGGTGGTGGGGGTCGCCGATCAAGTCACCACCAAGTTCGACGACGCTCCGGCGCAGAACGTCAATTTCGCGGTGAAGAGCGCTTATGTCCGCGCCATGCTGGAGGACCTGCCCGACCTCGGCGGCTATGCCTACATCAAGCCGGCGGCGAGCCACGAGGCCCTGGTCAGCGCGGCGCGCGCGGCGGTGTTCATGGTGATCGTGGCCAAATAGCATCGGCTTGACCCGGCCGCGGTCGCCGCGCACCTCCCTCTGATGCGCATCTGGATCACCCGCGCCCAGCCCGAGGCCGAGGCCACCGCCCAGAGGCTGCGTGCGCTGGGCCATGAACCGGTGGTGGCGCCCCTGCTGGAGGTGCAGCCTCTGGGCGCGTCGGTGGATCTCGAGGGCGTCGTCGCCCTGGCCTTCACCAGCCGCAACGGGGTCAGAGCCTTCGCCGCGTCGAGCCCGGAGCGGAATCTGAAGGTGTTCACCGTCGGAGACGCCACCGCCGCCGCGGCCCGCGGCGCCGGGTTCGCCGATGTGTCGAGCGCGGCCGGCGACGCCCTTGCCCTGGCCGAGCTGATCGCCCGCGGCCGTGCGGCGCTGGGCGGGGTGGTGCTCTACCTCGCCCCCGAGGAGCCGGCCGGCGACCTTGCCGGCGCCCTGGCCGCCCTGGCCGCCCAGGGCGTCCCGGCCCGGACCCAGGCGGTCTATCGCACCCAGCCCCCGGCGGCGCCCGCCGCCGTCCCGCCTGGCGTCGACCTGGTGCTGATCCATTCCGCCAAGGCCGCCCGGCGTCTCGCCGAGGATCCCGCGCTCGCCGAGACCGCCCCGTCGATGACCGCCGTCTGCATCTCGCCGGCCGCCGCCGAACCGCTGGCCGGCCTCGGGTTTCGCGATGTGCTGGTCGCGCCCCAGCCCACCGAGGCCGCCCTGATCCAGACGCTGGACGCCTGGGCCGTGCGCCAGGCCCCGATCCGGCTCTTTCCTCCGCTCTACTGGGTGGTCATCGGCTTCGGTCTGATCTGCATCGTAGCGGCGGTGCTGGTCGTCGGCCTCGGCCCGCGCCTCTTCCCCGCCCGCGTCAAGCCGCCCGCCCCGGCGCACGGCTCAGCCGCTTCAATTCCGCGAAAATTCGGGCTAAGACCTGCCTCCCCGAGCGGGCCGCCATAGCTCAGCCGGTAGAGCGGCGCATTCGTAATGCGTAGGTCGGGTGTTCGAGTCACCCTGGCGGCACCACCCACCTCTCCCATTGAGTTCGCCCATCGACGGTAGGGAGTGGTTGAGCGCCAGTTCCGACTGATACCGGCGGAATCCCGCGAGACGCTAAGAACCGCGTGATCGGATTGATCCACGGCCTAATCGACGCACGGGCCATGCGGCGGCCCGCTAATCCCCAATGGGATGACCGCGTCTCGCATCAGCTTCGCTTCGCCATGCGGCCCAGTCGACCGTCGTCGACTCCTCGATAGCCAGATCCTCCGGGAACAACTGATCGGTGAAGAGGATCAGGTTTTGGCAGCCCCATCGTGCGCTAGGAACCATCAGGCCATCGAATCCGAGAAAGTAGGCGGCGTCGCCAATCGCCTGTGTCCGCTCGTAGGCCAATTCTCCGTAACGGGTCTTGTCTACGCCGAGCGCTTCCGCTTCGGTGAGGTCCGCCAATTTGAGAACGCGTCGGGTTCGGACCGTCAAGGTGTGGAGCACGCAGACCAGTTTCGATGGAAACACCGGCTGACGGCTCAGGTGAAAGTGGATTTCCGCGAGCGAACCTTCGCGCTGAAGGGATGTGTAAAGGACGTCGAAAGTTCCCGGGTCCCATCGGGCGCCCGCGGGATAGCCCTGGAGCGCGTCTCGGCCCTCCCGGGCAATGCGCCAGGCTGTTCCTTCGAATTGTGTCCGTGGTAGCGCGTCGATCGCGTCCAGGAGTTGAAGGTCACGTGCTCGCCGGTCGCCCATTCCGCAGGCTCAAACGTAAGCGCCAGCGTCAAGACGCTCGATAACTGCCAGCACCTCCTCCGTGCGTCCCACATTGATGAGGTCGATCGCGCGCTCCCCGTTCAGCAAAGGATGCCGGGCATGAAGCCAGAGCCTCGTCTCGTCCGGCGTATAGAAATCCGATAGCCGGTCCACGACGTAGCGAAGCTCCGCGATAACCGTCTGGGTACGCAGAGGGGGCGTCCCATTGCCTCGGGACCACCGCGAAACCGTCGCGGTGGAAACATCTACGATGTTGGCGATGTCCTTGCCCTGCAAACCCCCGCGGCCTCGTAGGTCCTCCAATATTCGTGCTACTGCTGTGGCCATCAGCTTACCCCCGCCGGAGGCAGGCCGAACCGGTCCCCACGCCACGCCTACGCGGTGCTCCTTCTCGCCCCGTCCGCGGCAGACACCGCCGGCCGCGCCAAACGCAACCATGGCTACTGCGGCAAGGCCCCCCGAGGTTGTCGGCGACGATCGGCTTACCCAGCCGGTGGAAGTCCATGGTGGCCGCGATGTAGCGGCGTTCAACTTGGCGGTGGAGACTGCCCACACGAAGAAAATGGGCAATCGGCCGAGGTTTCGGATGGAGATAGACGACGTTGTCGGACATGGGGTCCTCCGACTCCAATCGTATACAAAATGATTTCACGATCGGCAAGATCTGAAATCGATATGGAAGAGCGCGTGGTGTTTCAGGCGCGCCGTGGAGACGCCAAGCGAACGGTCTCTCCAGCTTTCACTGGGCCGCCATAGCTCGGCTGGTAGAGCGGCGCGTTCGTAATGCGTAGTCGGGTGTTCGCCGCCGGGAGCGCGCGCCTACTCCGCCACCATCTCGTCCGATCCGCCGAACGCCGCGGGGAAGTCGCGGAACTTGGGCAGGCCGTCATGCATCGGCAGGACGGTCTCGGCGTAGTTCACATGCTCGCCCGAGACCTCGAGGCGCACGGCCCCGCAGAAACACTGTCCGCTGTGGCTCATCGCCCGTCCTCCATCCTCACTTCACCTGGCTTTGCAGGTCGAACTTGTAGCTGCCGGTGACGTCCGCGGCGCCGGGATTGTAGAGCGCCATGCGCTCGCCGGAGCTGAGCAGCAGATAGACGCTGGAGCAGCCCTGGATCTCGATCGGGGCGCGGCCCTGCACCTCGAGCTCGACGCGCGGCGCGCCGGCGCCCTCGGGCCGGGTGCAGATATAGGCCTGCAGCGACAGGGCCTTCTTGCCGGTGTTGGCGTAGATGTCCTGGGTGGCGCCGGCGCGCACGAACCAGGGCCCCTCGTTGGCGGCGACCGCGGCCTTCACGTGCCTGCCGGGCAGGTGAACGGCGAAGGCGGGCGCGCCGGTGGCGCTCAGCGCCAAGGCCGCCGCTCCGATCCCCGCCCCGACCTGGGCGCGTCCGATCGACCGAGCCATCTATCTCCCCTTCCAGCGCATACGCACGGCAGGGAAAGTGGCGCCGACTCACGCCGGGCCAAAGCGCCGAATCGCAGCGTCGGGCGCGCGCAAGCAGAGGCCCAGCCCTGCCCGGGCCGCGCCGTCGGCGTCATGTCGTCGTCTTCCGTTGGACTCGCCTGGGGCGGTCAGCCCACGCGGCGGGTTTGGCGCAGCTCCTGCTGCAGCTCGCGCTTGGCCTTGGCCTCGGTCTTGAGGGCCGCCTTGCGGGCCTTGCGCTCGGCGCGCTTGGCCTCGACCGCGTCCTCCTCCTCGAGCACCTCCTGCTGCACGACCGCCGCTTCCGCGGCCAGCTTGGCCAGGCGCTGGGCCTCCTTGGCGTCGGCCCTGGCCTGGCGGGCCGCTTCCAGCTCCGCCTCGCATTGGCCGCGGCGCTTTTCGAACTCCGGGTCGGGGGTGTGAACGCGCGGCTTGAACTTGGCCAGCAGGGCCTTCTTGGCCTCAGCCGAGCGGCCCAGCCGCTCGCTCACGTCCGACTTCCTATTGGTATTCTGCCGCATGGCTCCTTCCGAAAAACTTTTGAGCCGCCGCGCCTAACCCAAGGCGGGGCAGTGAGGCAATGGGTTTTGCGTGCGATTTGAACGCGCCGTGCGACACGGGCGTTTCGGCGGGGCCCGGTTCGGGCGCGCCCGGCCCGGTCGGCCCCGATCGCCAGAGGGGTTGTGACGACGGCCGGTTTTGCTGCTAGCCAAGCGTCTGCCGGCCCTTCCAGACGTTCCTCCCAGCGCACGGACCCCTGCATGAGCGAAGCCGTCGCCGCCCCGCCCGGCTCGCCGCAGACCACCCAGATCTTCAGCTACTTCACCGTGCTGTCGCTGGTCCTCTACCTGGCCTCGCCCTCGGGCTACCTGGTCGACTTCGCCACCTCCTACATGCTGAAGAACCAGCTGCACTACGGCGCCGACGCGGTGACCAAATTCCGCCTGCTGACCGGCATCCCGACCTATTGCGCCTTCATCTTCGGCTTGATCCGCGACAACTGGAGTCCGTTCGGGCGTCGCGATCGCGGGTACCTCATGATCTTCGGGCCGGTGACGGCGCTGTTGTTCGCTTGGCTGGCGGTGTCGCCGCTCAGCTACAGCGGCCTCTTCATCGGCATGATCCTGGCGATGATCACCTCGCGCTTCTTCAAGGCCTCGCAGCAGAGCCTTCTGGCGCTGATCGGGCAGGAGAAGCTGATGTCCGGCCGCCTGACGGTGGTCTGGCAGATCGTGGAGTCGATCCCGGCCATCCTGGCGGCGGTGGGCGGCGGCTGGGTCGCCGGGCACCTGAAGCCCAGTCAGACCTTCATGGTCGTCGCCCTGATCGCCCTTTCGGTCGGGCTGGTCGGCGTCTGGAAGCCAGGGTCGGTTTTCCGAGGGGCCTATGAGGCGCCGCTCGCACGCGGGACCACATTCTTCGGCGACCTCAAGCGGCTGTTCCGTCATCGCGCCGTCTATCCGGCGGTGCTGTGCCTGTTCCTGTTCCAGTTCGCGCCGGGCTCCAACACGCCGCTGCTCTTCTACCTGCAGGACAGGCTGCACGCCTCCCAGATCGTCTTTGGCGTCTACTACGCGACCTACCTCATCGGCTTCATCCCGATGTTCGTCCTCTACGGATGGCTGTGCAAACGCGTGGCCCTGAACAAGCTGCTGTTCTGGGGCACCATCATCACCATCCCGCAGATGCTTCCCCTGGCGCTGATCCATTCGGCGTCGCTGGCGATGTGGCTCGGCTTCCCGATCGGGGCGATGGGGGGCATCGCGGCGATCGCCTACTACGACCTGGCCATGCGTTCCTGCCCGCCGGGCCTGCAGGGCAGCCTGATGATGCTGGCCGACTCCTTCTTCCAGCTGTCCTATCGCGGCGGCGACTTCATCGGCGTCAAGATCTACGACCTGAGCCCCACCTACGGCTTTCTCTACTGCGCGATCGCCACTTCGGCGGTCTATGCCCTGATCCTGCCGGTGCTGCTGCTGGCGCCCAAGGACATCATCTCCACCCGGGACGGCGAGGTGAACCCAGGGATCGAGGCCGCCGCCGCCGCGGCGCCGCCGGCAGCCTGATCGGGGCGCTCGACAGCAACAGCGACGGTGAACTCAGCCTGTCGGAGGTCGAGACGCCCTGAACGCGAACAGCGTCTCCAGCCAGACCAGCACGCCAGCGCTTAGCGTGGGTCGGAAACAGGCGGATTCATCCACCCTCCGCTCATCCCCGCGAATGCGGGGACCCAGGCCTTTTTCCACCACGAAGCCCACGAAGGCCTTCGTGTCCTTCGCGGACTTCGTGGTTCCTCTTTCAACTCCGCGCTGACCTGTCCTGGCGCCCGGCCTTCGCCGGGATGAGCGGTGCAAGGGGGAGGGCCGGGCTCAACCAGACCCGCCCTACCGCCGGCTTCGCTCGATCAGGGCCTGGAAGGCCGAGGTGATGCGCTCGACGTAGGGGTTCTTGTGCGCCAGCTCGCCCGCGGCTTCGGGGTGGACCAGCATGGTGGCGTTGGCTTCGAACACCAGCACCCGCCCGTCCGGCAGGATCGAGAAGTCGACCCCCGCGTAGTCGAGGTCCAGCCGGGCGCCGATGGCGGAGATGGCGGCGCTCGCCTCCGGTCCCAGGGCCCGGCCGGGGTCCTCGAGGAACCGCAGCTCCTCGGCTTGGTGCGCGGCGTGGCCCCACATGCCGGCGGTCTCGTAGTGCACCAGCCAGTCGCCTGAGATGGCCAGGTGATAGGGATAGGGCCGGCGGTCCACGAAGATGACGCGGTACTTGCGGAAGAGGCCGTCGGCCGGCGTGCTGAAATCGATGAACTCGGTGGCGTAGGCGCCGCCCTCCGCGTCGATCCCTTCGAGTTCGGCCGCGGCGCGGACCAGGGTCAGTCCGCGTCCGCCGTGCGAGCCGATCGGCCGCAGCAGCAGCGGATAGCTCAGCCCCGCCGCCGCCACCCAGGCGGCCAGGTCGCATCCCGCCCCGGCGTCCTCGTCCAGCCGCGCCGCCTTGGGCGCCAGCACATGCTCGATGCCGGCCAGCAGCTCGGGCAGGCGGTCGCGGCGGGTGGGTCCGATCCGGGCCGGGTGGTTCAGCACCTGCCGGTCGCAGCCCTCGACAAAAGCCGCCACCGCCGCGTCGGTCGGGCCCGAGTAGTCGCTGTCGCCGATGATGTTGAACACCACATCAAAGGGCGGAAGTTCGGCCGCCTGGCCCGGCGGGGCATATTCGATGAACCAGTCGATGCGGCTGTAGCGGTCGGCGGGCAGCAGGAAGCGGTGGGGCACGTTGCCGCTGTCGGCGGTGGTCAGCACCAGCACGTTGGCTCGCGGGCGCGGCGCACGCTCGACGACGATGTTGCGGATGCCATAGGCGGCGTCGCGGTGATGGCGCGCCTCCTCGGCCTGGCCCCGGTCGGCGAGGATGCCGGAGAGGTTCTGGTGAGCGTTGGCCAGGGCCGGATCGAGGTCCAGCGCCCGCCGGCAGCACCGCTCGGCGCCCTCCAGGTCGCCTGAGCGATAGAGCATCGAGCCCAGGTTGGCGTGGGCCCACTTGGACGCCGGATCGAGCGCCGCGGCGCGGGTCAGGTGATCCACGGCCAGTTGGTTCAGATCCAGCGCGGCATAGGCGTCGCCGAGGCCCAGATGCATGCGAGAGTCGTCCGCCGCCAGGGCCACGCCGCGCTCGAAGGCGGCCGCCGCGGCCTGGGGCTGGTGCAGCAGCAGTAGCGCCCGGCCCTTGACGTACCAGGCCTCCGGATCGTCCGGGACCAGTCCCAGCACCGCGCCGGAAACCTCCAGCGAGGCCTCCAGATCGCCGGTGCCGAGCAGCGATAGCGCGAGGCCGGTGAAGATCGCCGGGTTGATCGGGTCCAGCACCGCGGCCGCGCGATA
>DATCFQ010000603.1:0-10918 GCA_036509495.1 Caulobacteraceae bacterium | reverse complement strand
GCTCGAGCACGGCGATCGAGATCACCGCATCGAAGCTCGCATCCTTGAACGGCAGCTCCTCCCCGACCCCCAGGACGACCACGCTCGGCTAGAGCGCGTCCTCTGGAACGGCCTGCAACGGCGGATCGCGCGGGGTGATGAAGCGGGAGAACTTCGGCGCCAGCCACTGCTCGAAATCGTCGACGAACTCATAGACCACCGGCACCAGCACCAGCGACAGCGCGGTCGAGGTGAGCAGGCCGCCGATCACCGCGATGGCCATGGGCTGTCGGAACTCCGCCCCGGCGCCGAGGCCGAGCGCGGTCGGCAACATGCCGGCCTGCATGGCCAGGGTGGTCATCACGATCGGCCGGGCCCGCTCGCGGCAGGCTTCCAGCAGGGCCTGGCGCTGGGTCAATCCCGCCCGCTCCCGCTCGATGGCGTATTCGACCAGCAGGATCGAGTTCTTGGCCGCAAGGCCCAGCAGCATCAAAAGCCCGATCAGCGATGGCAGGCTCAGCGACGCCTGGCCGATCAGCAGGGCCAGGAAGGCGCCGGTCACCGCCAGCGGCAGGGCCGACAGGATCACCGCCGGCTTGAAGAAGCTGCGGAACAGCAGCGTCATCACCCCGTAGATCATGCAGAGGCCGGCCACGATGGCCATCACCAGGCCCGAGATCAGCTGGCCGAAGATGCGGTTCTCGCCGAAGGACGCGGGCTGAACGCCGGGCGGCAGGTGCTTCATGATCGGCAGCTTGTTGGCCGCGGCGAGCGCCTCGCCGAGCTGGACGCCGCCCACGCGGTCGGCCTGGACGCTCATCCGGCGCATGCGGCCGTAACGCTGGATCTGGGCTGGTCCTGCCTCGAAATCCACGTCGGCCACGCTGTCCAGGGTGGTGGTCCCCCCGCTGGTGGTGGGGACGCGGATCGAGCGGATCATGTCGAGGTTCGAGCGTGCGGTCTCGGCCAGGCGCACGCGGATCGGCACCCGCTGGGCCCCGTCGTTGAACTTGGCCACATTGGCGTCGATGTCGCCGATGGTGGCCACCCGCGCGACCGAGGCGATGGTGTCGATCGAGACGCCGAGGCGGGCGGCCTGGTCGGGCTTGGGCCGGATCACGATCTCGGGCCCCACGGGCGGGGCGCTGGGGACCGGATTGGCCACCATCGGCAGAGTGTGCATCTCGCGCTGCAGCTCGAGCGCGGTCTTTTCCAGCAACGGACCGTTGTCGCTGGTCAAGGTGACGGTGAGGCCGCCGCCGCCGAAGCTGCCGGCGTCGAAGGTGACCTGGGCGTCGGGCACGGTCATCAGCGAGGGACGCACCATGTCCTTGATCTTGGTGACCGGCGGCCGCTGGTTCTCGGGCTTCAGCACCACGGTGACGGTGCCCTCGTTCAGGGCCGACGAGCCGCCGCCGAAGAAGCTGCCGCTCGAGGTCGAGCCGACGGTGGCGAAGACGTGGGCGGTCTCCGGGCGGTGGGCGACCAGGTTGGTCACGTTCTTGACCAGCACCTCCATGTCGGCGGGGGTGGCCCCGGGAGGACCTTGCAGGTCGATGTAATAGTAGTTGGGATTGCCTTCCGGCTGGATGCCCTTGGGCAGCACCAAGACCAGCAGCAGCGAGGCGAAAAACATCAGGCCGCCGCCGAGGATCGACAGCCAGCGGTGTTCCAGCGCCCATTCGAGCGCCACCTTATAGGGGCCTCGCAGCGGCCCGCGGTCGTGCGTATGAGCCGTCGGCTTCAGGAAGTAGGCCGCCAGCAGCGGCGTCAGCAGTCGTGCGGTCAGCAGCGAGAACATCACCGCGACCGAGACGGTCAGGCCGAACTCCTTGAAGAACTGCCCGGCGATGCCCGGCATGAAGGAGACCGGGAAGAACACCACCACGATGGTGCAGGTGGTGGCCACCACCGCCAGGCCGATGGCGTCGGCGCCTTCCAGGGCCGCGCGATAGGGCCGCGCGCCGGCGTCCACCCGCTTCTGGATGTTCTCGATCTCGACGATGGCGTCATCGATCAGGATGCCGATCACCAGGGTCAGGGCCAGAAGGGTGATGGTGTTCAGCGAGAAGCCGAAGATCACCATGGCCCCGAAGGTCGGGATCAGCGACACCGGCATGGCGATGGCGGTGATCAGGGTGGCGCGCCAGTCCTTCAGGAACAGGAACACCACCACCGACGCCAGCAGCATGCCTTCCAGCAGGGTGTGCAGGGTCGCGGTGAAGTTCGCCCGCGTGTTGTCGACCGTGGACAGCACCTTGGTGAACTTGACGTCGGGATGGTCGGCCTCGAGCTTCTTGATCGCCCGGTCGACATTGTCCTCGACCGTGATGTCGGACGAATCGCGGGTCTTCATCACCTGGAAGCCGACCACGGGCCGGTCGTCGAGGCGGGCGAAGCCCTGGACCTCGCCGGAGCCGTCGCCGACCTCGGCCACGTCGGACAGGCGCACATACCGGCCGCCGGCGATGGGGAGCTGCATGTCGCGCAGGTGCGAGACCGTCTCGGGCGTGCCCAGCACGCGCACCGTCTGGCGACGGCCGCCGACCTCCACCTGGCCGCCGGTCTCGTCGGCCGCGAAGCCGCGCAGGGCGTCGTTGATCTGGGGCGCGCTGAGGCCGAAGCCGGTCAGCTTGTCCGGATCGACGATGACGTTGATCTCGCGGTTGACCCCGCCGACCCGCTGCACCTGGGCGACGCCGTCCTGGGCCTGCAGCGAACGCGAGACGGTGTCGTCGATGAACCAGGCGAGGCCCACGTCCGACATGACCGGCGCGGAGACCGCGTAGGTGAGGATCGCCTCGCTGTCGATGTCGGCCCGCTGCACCGTCGGCGGATCGATGTCCCGGGGCAGGTTCACACGGATCTGATCGACCCGGGTGCGGACCTGGTCGGTCATCTTCTGCATGTCTTCGCTGAGCGGGAACTCGATCTGGGTGGTGGAGACCCCGCGGGTGACGGTCGACTGGATGGTCTCCACGTCCGGCAGGCCCGCCATGGCGGTCTCCAACGGACGGGTGATCTGGGTCTCCATCTCCGACGGCGCCGCGCCGTTCTCGGTGATGGTGATCACCACCTGCGGAAAGGTGATGTTGGGCCGCTGCTTGATCGGCAGCCTCATGTAGGAGGCGCCGCCCAGCGCCACCAGCGCCACGAACAGGATGGCCACCGGGACGGGGTTCTGGATGCCCCAGGTGGATATGCGTAGCTGGGCCATCAGCCGCCCTTGTGCTGGGCCGATGCGGGCGCGGGGGGCGCCGGCGCCGGCGCCTCGGCGATCGGAATCGGCTTCACCAGATCGCCCGGCAGCACGAAGGAGGCGGCGCGCAGCAGCACCCAGGAGCCGGGGGGCGGTCCCTGTTCGATCTCGACATAGCCGTTGGCGCGGCGGCCGGTCTTCACCGGGACGATGCGCACGCGGTTGTCGGAGCCCACCACCGCCACCGAGGCGCCATCCGCGTCATAGAGCACGGCCGTTTCCGGCAGGGCGCGCGGGACGCTCGAGACGCCGCTGAAATTGGCGCGGCCGAAGCCGCCAGGGCGGAGGTCGAGACGCACCGGCATGGCCACCCGCACGTGGCCCAGCTTGGTCTGGGAATCCACCTCCGGATCCAGCAGCCTCACCTTGCCGGCGACCACCGCGCCATCCGGCAGGGTGACCTGGGCGGGATCGCCGACGTGCAGCCGCGCCATGTCGTCCTCGGCCACCTCGGCGTTCAGCTCGACCAGGCCGTCTCGCACCATGCGGAACATCGGGGTGGCGCCGCCGGCCGTGGAGATGTCGCCCGGCCGGACGTTGCGTTCGAGCACCAGGCCCGACACCGGCGCGCGAATGGTCATGTGGGCTTCGCGGGTCTTCAGCTCGTCGAGCGCGGCCTCCGCGGCCTTGGCCTGCAGCCGGCGCTGGTCGATCTGCTCGGCCGACAGCACGCCCTGGATGTCGGACCCCGACACCCGCTTGGCCTCGTTCTGGGCCTGCTGGGTGGTGGCGGCCTGCTGATCGATCTGGGCGCGCAGCAGGGAATCGTCGAGCTGGACCAGCGGCTGGCCCTGCTTCACCCATGCCCCCTGCTCCACATAGACCTTGGCGATGCGGTAGCCCGACAGGTCGGCCCCGACCGCCGCCTCCTCGCGCGAGACCAGGAGCCCGGACGCCGAGCGCCCGCCCTGCATCTCGCGGGGCGACACCTGGACCACCTCGGCGGCGCGGGCCAGCTGCGACTGGGCGGCTGGCGCGGCATGGGTCGGGCGGCGGCCGCAGGCGGTGACGACCGTCGCGGCGACGGCGAAGGTCAGGACCACGCCCCAGATGCGTGCAGCAGGCTTCTCGAATCTCATCTAACCCCCTTCGGCTCGGCCACGCCTCGCTCCGCCTTGGCGGCATAGACGGTGGCCGCCGCGGGCTGGTCGGGCGACCAGCCTCCGCCCAGCGCCTTGAACGCCTGCACCGACCGCTGCATCAGCGTGATCTCGGCCGAGGACAGTTGCGTCCTCACACTGCGCCAGGTGGTCTCGGCCTGCAGCGCGGTGGTCAGATCATTGAGGCCGCGGGCATAGCCCAGCCGGGCCTTTTTGTAAGCGGATTGGGCGCGGGCCTCGGCGTTCTTGAGCATGGCCACGCGCTTGGCGTCCGAATCCAGATAGATGAAGGCCGTCTCGACGTCGCTGTAGGCGGTCTGCACCGCTTTTTCGTAGGCTATCACGTCCTGCTCGGCGACGGCGCGCTGGGCGTGGATCTCGGCGATCAGCCGCGGCCGGTCGAGGATCGGCTGGGTCAGGCCGGCGCCGATGCTCCAGGCGTCGGAGGTGTAGCCGAACGGCCCGGTGGACTTGGTGAGCGACAGGCCCGGATCGAGCTTGATGGTCGGCAGCAGGGCCAGGTCGTCGCCCTTCAGGCTGGCGGCCGCGGAGACGATGCGCCACTCGGCCGCGCGCACGTCGGGACGGCGGCGCAGCAGATCGCCCGGCAGGGTCGACGGCACGGGCGGCGGCGCGCCGACCGTCGCCGAGGCCGGCAGGGTCTCGACCTTGTCGAAGCCGTGGCCGATCAGCACCAAGAGAGCGCGCTGCGCGGCCAGCAGCTGGGCCCGGTAGCTTTCGGCCTGGGCGTCGGCGGCCTCGGCGGTGGCGATCGCCTGGTCGGAATCGCCGCCGGCCACGAGGCCGGCCTTCACCTGCACATCGGCGATGTGGGCCAGCTCATGGTCGATGCGGGAGGTTTCCAGCGCGTCCTGCAGCTGCAGCGCCAGGCCCCTGGCCTGGAACAGCGAATTGGCCACATTGGCGATCAGCGAGGTCCGCGTCGCCTCATAGGTGAAGGCGGCGTTGTAGAAGTCGGCGTTGGCGCCGCGCTTGCCCGCCGCCCGGCGGCCGAACAGGTCGAGTTCCCAGCTGACGTCGAACGTCGCGCTATAGCTTTCCGTCGCCCCCGGCGGTGCGAAGATCTGTCCCAGCGTGCTGCTCGAGGAGCCGAGCGTGCTGGTCTGGGTCCGGGTCGCCGAGCCCTGCAGGTTCCCCGACGGGATGTAGAGCTGATCCAGGGTCTGGCTGCGGACCGCCGCCGCCTGTTGCAGCACGGCCAGGGCCGACCTGGAGTCGGGCGCGTTCTTCAGCGCCTCGTCGACCAGGCCGTTCAGCTGGGCGTCGCCATAGAGCGTCCACCAGCTGTCCAGGGCCGCGGGGGCCAGGGTGTCAGGATCGGGCGTGGGCGCCTCATAGGCGGGCGGAGGCGTGACCTCGGCCTTGCGCACGTGGGAGGTGACGCAGCCCGACGCCAGCAGCGCGGCTGCCGAGATCAGCAATAGGCGTTTCATGCGGATACCGAACTCGAACCAACGCCAGCGAACGGGCCGCAGCGCATCCCCCAAACCCCCAGGAGGGAATGACAGCGTCGGCGCGGAAGGCCAAGCGTGGCTTTGGCGCAGCAAGTTGACGCAGTCAAGCGTTTGCTGCGCTGCAGCATAGAGGGATGGGGCTCGCCGGGAGACATAAACTTTAGCGTTGATAAATTTTGACATGTCCTGCCTTACCAGTGATAAGTTGTCAATCGAGCTTTCGTAAAAGGGATCCCAGCCATGCGTCTCGAGCGCCCTATGGTCGTGCGAGCGGCGCTGGAGTTGCTCAACGAGGCGGGTCTGGAGGGTCTGACTACGCGGCGGCTGGCGGACGCTCTCGGCGTCCAGGGCCCCGCGCTCTATTGGCACTTCAAGAACAAGCAGGAGCTGATCGACGAGATGTCGAGAGCCCTGATCTCCGACGCCTACGGCCCGCTGGCGGCCGGCCAGGATTGGGCCGAATGGCTGATCGAGGGCGCCCGGCGGCTGCGCCGGACGATGCTCTCCTATCGCGACAGCGCCCAGCTCATCGCCGGCTATCGGCCGACCGGACCGCACGGCCGGATGGACCCGGGGGCCTTCTTCGGCCCCCTGCTGGAGGCCGGCTTCAGGTGGCCGGACGCGGCCTGGGCGGCGATCACCATGGCCCAGTTCACCTTCGGCTTCACCATGGACGAGCAGGCGGCGCTGGACCGTGGTCCCGCGCTGGAAAAACGCCTGGATTCCGACCAGGGCTTCGAGTTCGGCATCCAGACCATCCTGGTCGGATTGAGGGCGCGGCTGGCCGCCCATGCCGAGACCTCCGAAGACTCCGCACCGACCGTCCTGGGCTGATCATTCATACCGGAGCGCCGCCGACGGCTTGGCGCGGGCGACCATCCAGGCGTGGACCGAGACCGTCGACCAGGCGATCAGCACCGCGGCGGCCGAGGCGGCCACGAACAGCCAGGGCGGCAGATCCACCCGATAGGCGAAGCCCTGCAGCCAGTGGTCCATGGCCCAGAAGGCCAGCGGCCAGGCGATCAGGTTCGCCCACAGCACCGGCTTGGTGAACTGCCAGAGCAACAACCGCACGATGTCGAAGGTCGAGGCGCCCATGGCCTTGCGGACCCCGATCTCCTTGGTGCGCCGCTCGGTGGTGAAGGCCGCAAGCGCAAACAGGCCGACGCAAGCGATCAGGATCGCCGAGCCCGAGCAGATGCCGATCGCGATCCCCTGGGTGATCACATCCTTGTAGAGATCCTGAACGGCCTGGGCCTCGAATTCCTGAGGCAGCGGCCGATCATGGCCGGTGGCCCGCCATACCCGGTTGATGTCCCGCAGGGTCTCGGGAATCTGATGGCCGTTCAGCTTGACCACCATGAACTGGGCGGCGCCGGGATCGACGTAGTAGATCACCGGATCGATACGGTCCCGGATCGACTTCAGGGTGAAGTCGGGCACGATTCCGATCACCTCCGAGCCGGCGAAGGGCGGGAAGTTCGCGCCGCCCGTCGATGCGCTCCAGCGGCCCCAGCTGATGGTCTTGCCCACCGCGTCCTGGGGCGTCTTGAAGCCGAGCCGATAGGCTGCGGTCTGGTTCAGCACCACGGTGGGCTGGTTCGCGGCGCCCTCGCCGCTCTGCTGGAGCACCACGTCCTGGCCCCTGTTCGAGTCGAAGAACCGCCCGGCCAGCGCCTTCAGTCCATGCATCTCGAAGAACCCGACATCGACCGGACCGATGTTGATGCCCACCTGTGTGTGACCCGGCTGGCTCGCGAACGTCTTGGACTCGCTGCCGGTGACGACGTTGCGTGACGCGCAGGCGACGCCATCGACCCCCGGCAGGGCGGCGATCTCCTGCTTCAGGCCGGTCTCGCAAGGCGCGGCGATCCGGAACATCTGGTCGCTGTCCAGCCGCAGGGCCTTGTTCAGGGCGAAGTCGGTCTGGCGATAGATCGTCGCGGTCATGACGATCAGCCCGATCAGGATGGCGAACTGGGCCACGACCAGGAGCTGGCGAACGCTCGCCGATCCGCTCCCGACTCCCGATCCGCCCTTGAGCGCGAGCGCCGGCCGGAACCCCGAGATGATGACGGCGGGATAGGCGCCGGCGACCCCTGCGGTCAGCAGCGCCGCGCCGAGAATGCTGGCGAGAACGAGGGGATCGCCGAGGTAGTCGAAGCGGATCTCCCGTCCGAGGAAGGCGTTGGCGTAGGGCAGCATCAGTTCGGCCAGCGAAAGCCCGATCAGCACGCCCATCAGCACATAGATTAGCGCCTCGCCCATGAACTGCACGATCAGGTCGCGCCGTGTCGCGCCCACCGCCTTGCGGACCCCAACCTCGACGGCTCGGCGGGTGGCGCGGGCGGTCATCAGGGTCACGAAGTTGATCGCCGCGATCGCGATGATCAGCAGGCCTACCGCCCCGATGCCGGCGTCGACCGCCCGGTCGCCGGGCGGACGCATGCCGTCGCCAGCCTGGTGGGCGACGAAGTGCAGGTCCTTCAAAGGCTCCAGATGGATGGTCAGCGCCGATGCGCCGCCGTTCGGCGTTGGATAGCGCCGATTGGCGAAGGCGGGCAGGCCGGCGCGGATCGCGTCGGGCGAGGCGCCGGGCTTCAGCCGGATATAGGACAGGGTGGTCTGGTTGTACGGAGACGGATGGCGGTCATCCATCGCCAACATCGAGAGTTCCGCGCGGCCGGAACCGAAGACCCCAAGGGTCATGTGCGAGGACGCCGGCAGGCCTTTCAGCACCGCCAACACGCGCATCACATGCTGTCCGGACATGCGCAGGGCCTCGTCCGGGGACAGGCCGGTCAGATTGAGCGCCATGCTCAGCTTCAGCGTCTTTCCGATCGGTGCGTCCTCGCCGAAATACTTGCGCGCCATCTCGCGGCTCAGCACCAGACCGTCGGGCGCTTCGAGCGCGGCGTTGAGATCGCCGGCGAGCACCTCGAATGGCATCACCTTGAAGAAGCTTGGGTCGGCCCAGCCGATCTGCTCCAGGGATTCGAGGTCGCCCCGGCGCACGCCCACACCGCCGACCTCCAGCCGAGCGGTCCGCTCCACGCCCGGAAAGTCGAGGGCGAGATTGGCGGCCGTGGTTCCGGCGACATAGTCCGCCTGGAACGGCTTTTCGCCGGGCAGGGAGAGGTCCTCCTCGATCCGATAGACCTGCTGGTAGCCCGGTATGAAGCGGTCGAAGCTGGTCTCGTCGCGCAGATAGAGGCCGATCAGGATCGCCGCGGCGAAGCTGACGCTCAGCCCCAGGATGGTGATCCCGGCGTAGAGCCAGTTGCGGCTGAGATTGCCGAAGGCGGCGGCGATGTAGTTGCGCAGCATGGCGGCCTCACTCGTACCGGAGGGCGAGCGCCGGCTTGCCGCGAGCGACCAGCCAGGCGTGGATGGAAACCGTCGCCCAGG
The DNA here is from genome assembly GCA_036509495.1 of Caulobacteraceae bacterium. Classification (GTDB taxonomy): domain Bacteria; phylum Pseudomonadota; class Alphaproteobacteria; order Caulobacterales; family Caulobacteraceae; genus JANWHQ01. Next base: position 1,697 of record DATCFQ010000603.1, on the reverse strand, counting down.
CGATCAGCACCGCGGCGGCCGAGGCGGCGAGGAACAGCCGGGCCGGCAGATCGACGCGATAGGCGAAGCCGTGCAGCCAGTGATCCATGGCCCAGAAGGCCAGAGGCCACGCGATCAGATTGGCCCACAGCACCGGCTTGGTGAACTGCCAGAGCAGCAGCCGCATGACGTCGAAGGCGCCCGCCCCCATGGCCTTGCGGATGCCGATCTCCTTGGTCCGCCGCTCGGTGGTGAAGGCGGCCAGGGCGAAGAGGCCGAGGCAGGCGATGACGATGGCCAGGCCCGAGCAGATGCCGATGGCGATCTCCTGGGTGATGACGTCCCGGTAGAGGTCCTGGACCGCCTGGTTCTCGAACTCCTGCGGCAGGGGCCGATCATGGCCGGTGGCTCGCCAGGCGCGGCCGATGGCCTTCACCGCCTCGGGGATCCGCCGGCCGTCCAGCTTGACCACCATGAACCGGCTATCGGCCGGATCGACGAAATAGATCTCGGGTTCGACCGCCCTCCTGATCGACCGCAGGGTGAAGTCCGGGACCACGCCGATCACCTCGGAAGGCGCAGCCGCCGGCGGCCGGGCGCTGCCGGCCGTCCAGGCCGCGGACCAACGCGACCAGGAGATGGTCTTGCCGACCGCGTTCTGCGGCGTCCTGAAGCCAAGCATCCGGGCGGCGGTTTGGTTGAGCACGATCGTCGGCTGGTTCGCCGGCCCCTCGCCAGACCGCTCCAGCACCATGTCCTGGCCCCGGTCCGGATCGAAGAAGCGTCCGGCGAGCGGCTTCAACCCGTGCATCTCGAAGAAGCCGGCATCGACGGCGGCCATGCTCACCGACAGCGGCGGATGGCCGGCCAGCGCCGCGTTGTTGTGTTCCTCGCCGCCGGCCACCGCCACCTGGGAGGCGCAGGCCACCTGCCTGACGCCAGGCAGGGCGGCGACCTGATGCTTCATGGCGCTTTCGCAGGGCGCGTTGACCCTGAGGATCTGGTCGGTGTCGAGCCGCACGGCGTCGGTCAGGGCGAAGGAAGTCTGCCGATAGACCGTCGCCGTCATCACGATCAGGCCGATCAGGATGGCGAACTGGACCACCACCAGGACCTGGCGAACCGCCGCGGCGCCCGCCTTTTGCCCGACCCCGCCCTTCAGCGCCAAGGCCGGGCGGAAGCTGGAGATGACCAGGGCCGGATAGGCGCCGGCCAGCAGCGCCGTGGCCAGGGCCGCCCCGGCGATGGCGGCCAAGAGGCGCGGATCGGCCAGATAGTCGAAGCGGATGGAGCGCTGCACCAGGGCGTTGGCGTAGGGCAGCAGCAGTTCCGCCAGCGACACGCCGATGACGGTGGCGATCAGGACATGGACCATCGCCTCGCCCATGAACTGGGCGATCAGGTCGCGGCGGCGCGCGCCGACCGCCTTGCGCACCCCGACCTCGACGGCGCGCCGTGTCGCGCGCGCGGTCATCAGGGTGACGAAATTGATCGCCGCGATGACGATGATCAGCAGCCCCACCGCCCCGATGCCGGCGTCGACCGTCCGGTCGCCCGGCGCGCGCAGGCCATCGAACTCGGGGCGGGCGGTGAAGTGCAGGTCGGCCAGGGGGGTGAAGCGGAAATGGACGGGCGGAGGCCCCGCGGGCCCGGCGAAACGCTTGTCGGTGAAGGCGCGCAGGCTGGCCTGGACGGCGTCCGCCGATGCGCCGGGCCTC
>DATCFQ010000602.1:0-4250 GCA_036509495.1 Caulobacteraceae bacterium | reverse complement strand
TGGACCCCAATCACCGCGACCGGATCGCCTTCGTGCGCCTGACCTCCGGCCGCTTCACCCGGGGCATGAAGCTCAAGGTGCAGAACACCGGGCGCCAGATCAGCGTCAATGCCCCGATCCTGTTCCTCGCCTCCGACCGGGAGCTGGCCGAGGAGGCCTTCGCCGGCGACGTCATGGGCATCCCCAATCACGGCGTTCTGAGGGTGGGCGACAGCCTCTCCCAATCGGGACTCCTGCGCTTCGCCGGCCTGCCCAATTTCGCCCCCGAGATGCTGCAGCGCGTGCGGGTCAAGGACCCGCTCAAGGCCAAGCACCTCAAGAAGGCGCTGGAGGGCCTGGCCGAGGAGGGCGTGACCCAGCTGTTTCGCCCGACCATCGGCTCGGACTTCGTGGTCGGGGCGGTGGGGCCGTTGCAGTTCGAGGTGATGGCCGACCGGCTCGGGGGCGAATACGCCCTGGACGTGCTGTTCGAGCCGGCGCCCTACGCCGAGGCGCGCTGGCTGACCGGCGCCAGGGCCGACATCGAGGACTTCGCTTCCAAGCACAAGTCCGCCATCGCCGAGGACATCGACACCCAGCCGGTGTTCCTGGCCAAGTCGGCCTGGGAGATCGGCTATGTCTCCGAGCGCTATCCCAAAGTCGGCTTCGAGCGGACCAAGGAACGGGCGTAGCGCTCAATACCAGCCATCGGCGCGCAGCTCGGCGGAGAAGCGCCGGCTCACCGGGGCCTGCAGGCCGTTCGACAGGGTCAGCGTGGCCCGGCCATTGCCGCGTTTCACCTCGACCACCGCCGACTTGGCCACCCACCAGGAGCGGTGGGTCTGACACCCGTCCAAGGCGTCCAGCTCGCCCATCGCGTCGCCGAGACGCATCCAGATCAGGTGCTCGCCCTTGGCGGTATGCACCCGCACGAAGTGGTCCTCGCCGTGGACCGCCAGGATCGCGGCTCCCCGCATCCGGTGCGGAAGGCGGTCGCCTAAGGGCGTCGCCACGCTGCGCCGCTGGCGCCGATTGACCACCCAGGTTCGTGTCACCAGGTCGAGCGCGGCGATGGTCCCCATGAACAAGGCGCAGGGTCCGACGAACTTCAACGGGCCCGGCGTGCGCTCGCCCTCGAAGATCCATCCGAGCGACCAGCAGGCCAGGGTCGCCACCACCAGCCCGGCCAAGGCGGTCACGACGGCTCTGAGCGCCGCACGCGATTTCAGGGTCTCGATGCGGCCGGCCGCTTCGCCGAGCCCCAGCCCGACGAGCGAAAGCGCCAGTCCAATTCCGATCAGCAGCGGATAGCGCAGGCCCGGTGAAATACCACCGGCGCCAAATGCGCCCGAGGCGGCGACGAACAGCGACATCAGGATCGCCAAGCCCACCATGCGCCACCCGTCCGGCGGCGCGCCGGCCCTGCTCAACGCCTGGCGTGCTCGCTCACGAAGGCCTCGTGTCGGTTCGTGAAGTTCGGCTGGCGCCGTCACCCGAAGCCTCGCTTTCGGGACGCGTCAGTCACAGGGACCACCTCGCCATGCCATCCCGCCGAAACAGACCCAACTTGCTTGCGCTCCTCGCCTGTCTAACAGGCTTTCCGGCCGCCGCTCAGCCCCCGGGCGCGCCGCCCGTGGCGAGGCTCGATCAGGGCGCGCTGGCCGGGACCAGTTCGGGCAGGATCGTGGCGTTCAAGGGCATCCCCTATGCCGCCCCGCCGGTGGGCGCCTTGCGCTGGAAGCCGCCCCAGCCGGCCGCGTCCTGGACCGGCGCCCGACCGGCGACCGCCTTCGGACCGTCATGCCTGCAGCCGACCGGCGCTGCCAATATCGGCGGCGACCCCGGCCCGGTCAGCGAGGATTGCCTGACCCTCAATGTCTGGGCGCCGCGAGGCTCCCATGGCCTGCCGGTGATGGTCTGGATCCACGGCGGCGGCCACCGCTTCGGCTCGGCGTCCCAGCCCTATTACGACGGCGCGCCGTTCGCCCGCGACGGCGTGGTGTTCGTGAGCTTCAACTACCGACTCGCGGGTCTCGGCTTCTTCGCCCATCCCGCCTTGACCAGGGAGGCCGGCCCCAAGGCCCTACTCGGGAATTACGGGCTGATGGACCAGATGGCGGCCCTCGCCTGGGTGAAGCGCAACGCCCGCGCCTTCGGCGGCGACCCCAGGAACGTCACCTTGTTCGGCGAATCCTCCAGTGCGCTCGACGTCCAGGCGCTGATGGCCGCTCCCGCCGCCAGCGGCCTGTTCCAGAAGGCGATCGTGGAATCGAGCTGCGATTGGGACGAGCCCACGTCGCTGGCTCAGCGCGAACAGGACGGCCTCGCCCTGGCGGCCAAGGCTGGCCTGGGGCCGGACGCCACAGCCGCCGAACTCAGGGCGCTGCCTGGCGGCGCTTTCCTGGATCCGCGGTTCGAATTCGAGTTCGCGCCGTTCGAGGATGGGCGGCTGCTGACCCGGACCGTCGCCCGGGCGTTCGCCGATGGACGGGTCCCCGCCATTCCGCTGATGCTGGGCTCCAACAGCTATGAGGGGGCCGTGGCGCAGAACCTCGATGGGTTGAAGGGCCTGGCCCGCCTGGTGGGCGGGCTCTATCCCAATCACGGCGAGGGTGAAGCCGCCCTGCGCACCCTAGATACCGACCGCTATTTCGGCGCGCCCTGCCGCTGGATCGCGCGCCAGCAATCCCGGGCCGCACCGACCTTCCTCTACCGCTTCTCCTATCTGACCAAGGCGGCGAGGGCCGTCCTGCCGGGCGCGCCGCATGGTTCGGAGTTGCCGTACGTCTTCGACGGCTGGCCCCTCGCCGCCCCGGCCGAGGATCGGGCGATGGCGCATCGCCTGCACCACTGCTGGATAAGCTTCGCCAAGGCCGGACGGCCGCTCTGTCCGGGGGCGCCGGCGTGGCCCGCCTATGCGCGCGGCAAGGACCAGTTGATGAATTTCGACGTCGCGACCACGGTCCAGAGCGGCGTCCGCGCCGCGCAGTACGATGCCCTGGAAAGGCTGGTCCTGCCCGACATCCTGCCCGGGTCGTTTCCCGCCGCCGACCGCCGGTGAACGTTTGCCCCTGGCGCGGCTTTAGCTCCCGCGGGCTGGGCGGAGCAGGACCTTGAACGAACATCTCGATGCGCTGGTCATCGGCGCCGGGCCCGCGGGCCTGACGGCCGCCATCTATCTCGGCAGATTCCGCCGCCGCTTCGTCGTGGTCGAAAACCACGCGAGCCGCGCAGGCTGGATTCCGAAGAGCCACAACCTGCCGGGCTTTCCTGACGGTGTGGGCGGCGAAGAGCTGCTGCAACGTCTGCGGGCCCAGGCCGAGCGTTATGGCGCGGTGATCCGGCGCGGACAGGTCGAGGGACTCGAGCGCCAGGGCGAGGGGTTCCTCGCCACTCTGGCCGATGGCGAGACGATCCAAGCCCGCAAGGTGCTGCTGGCCACCGGGGTGGCCGACAACGAACTCGGGCACGAGGCCTTCCGCGACGGCGTGCGCCGTGGCCTCGTGCGCATCTGCCCGATCTGCGACGGCTATGAGGCGATCGATCGGTGCATCGCCGTCATCGGCGACGGCGAAAAGGTGGTGCGCGAGGCGCTGTTCCTGAAAACCTATTCGCATGACCTCGCGGTCATCCATCTGGGCGAGCCCCGGACCATGGGCGACGCCGAGCGCCGCCAGCTGGCGGAGGCCGGGATCGCGCTGATCGAGACGCCGATCGCCGACGTGCTCATTGAAGCGGACCGCATCGTCGCGCTCGACTTCGGCAAGGGGCAGGTCCGCCGCTTCGACCTGATCTATTCGGCGCTGGGGACCACGCCCAGGGCGGCCCAGGCCTGGCGGCTGGGCGCGGCGGCCGATCCGGCCGGCTGCCTGCAGGTGAACGCTCACCAGGAGACCTCCGTCCCCGGCCTCTACGCCGCCGGGGATCTGGTCAGAGGTCTCAATCAGATCACCGTCGCCGAAGCGGAAGCGGCCATCGCGGCCACCGACATCCACAACCGCTTGACGGGCTAGACATTAACCTCCCCTTAATCTTTGCCGGCCCTGCGGCTCCGCGTTTGCTGCTCGAGCGTTGAGTCTCCTGCCGCTGTGCCGGATTGGCTCAGATTGTGGAGCGGATTGGATGTTCGAGATCGGGCGCGAGCTGAAGCGGTTCTTCCATCCGGCGGCGGCGCCGCGCGACGGCCTGAGCCTCGGCGACGCCTCGCTGCTTGAACTGCTGGCGCTCGAACTCTTGACCGCCGAAGCCAAGGCCGCCGATGTCGCGGCGGG